>VBKF01000097.1:108018-108977 GCA_005888095.1 Deltaproteobacteria bacterium
GACCCGCACCCCGTGATGGCTGACGCGCTCGAACTCTCTCGCCACGGTTGTCAGGAGGGCGACGACCTCGTAGCCACCGCTTCCCCGAAGCTCGTAGAGCGCCATCGCGCTGTCCTTCCCCCCGCTCCACGAGAGGGCGACCCGCTCCATGGCCGTCACCCCCCACTCACCCTTGCCCCGCCACCCGCCGCGGCTCGATGACGTACATGACCCGCACTTGGTCGGGCCGCCGGCTCGGATTGCGCTCCACGCTCAGGTACTTCCGGGCGAGCAGGTCCGTATGGGCGACGGCGCCGTCCTCGGTGATCCTGATGACCTTCCCACGTATCTCAAGGTAGCGATACGGGTTGTCGGGATCGAGGATCGAGAGGGCGACGCGGGGATCGCGACGCATGTTCTTGTCCTTCACCCGCCCGCGCGCCGAGTTGACACGGATGTACTTGCCGTCGAAATCGAACCAGATCGGCGTCACCTGCGGGCCGCCGTTCGGCATCACGGTGGCGAGATTGGCGAACGCCTTCTTCGTGGTGACGAGATCGAGGAACTCGGGCGGTATCGTGCCTCGTGTGGCGATGTGCTGGGGCGTGTGGCCACCGTCCGGCCGCGCAGCGTGGACGCCGTCATGGCCGAGGCGGGCACAGCCGGCAGCGAAGAGTCCGAACAACGCGACCGGAAGGACGGCCTGACGAATCATTCCGCCTTCGCCTGCTTCGGCGGCCTCCCCGGTCCGTGTCGCCGGCGCCGCCCGGTCTTCGGAGCGGCCTGTTTGGCTTTGGGTGGCCGCCCCGGCCCTCTCCGTACCCGTGTCTTCGCCCCCGGCGGGCGTCCCGGTCCCCGCCGCCTTCCCCTCCGGCGACGCCTGCGCCCGTTCGCCGGCTTCTTCTCCGGGCCGGTGGTCCCGAGCAATTCCTGGATCGCCTCCCGTACCTGCTCCTGAACCATATCGCGGATTACGGTAA
>VBKF01000098.1 GCA_005888095.1 Deltaproteobacteria bacterium
GACTGCCCGAGCGGCAGCTGCAGCACGTTCATCCAGTCGTGCCCGATCTGCGACCCGACCAGCAGCAAGTGCAACGCCGGCCCCAACGACGGGCTCGCGTGCACGCCGGGGGACGGCGCCCTCGGCGGCGAGTATCCGACCAGCCACGACTGCCCGCCGCCGCCGGCCAACAACCTGGGCGCGCTGCCGATCGCCTTCGTGCTCGACTCGGGCACGGTGAGCAAGACCTCGGTCGACCTGCCCGATCAGGCGAACGTGTTCTGCGGCTTCTGCAAGAACAAGAGCCTCAACACCTTCGCCCGGCGGTGCAACGGCCTGGCGTCGGGCGCGGCCTGCACGTGCGCCGTCGGCGTGCCGTGTGCGGCGTGCAGCGGGGCGCCGTGCCTGCCCGTGGCGTGCACGGCGAACACGGACTGCGCGGCGGTGACCGGCTTCGTGAGCTGCGGGCAGCGGACCTCGGGCGCCTTCTGCAGCGGCGACCCGACCAGCGCGGTGAACCCATGCAGCGATCTGGCCCGGACCATCGTCGAGACGGGCGCGCCGGCGGGCGCGCTCACGACCGGGGGCGCGGCCAAGCCGGCCAAGCTGGTCAGCATCTTCTGCATCCCGTTGACCTTCAGCTCGCTGGTCGACTCGGCGGCCGACCTGCCAGGTCCGGGCGCCGTCGCCCTCCAGGGCACGACGCAGGCGCTCCCGTAATTCGTCCGAAGCGGGGAGCCCGCACGGCGATGCGGACTCCCCTCGCTGCACCGAGGCCCGGCCACACGGCCGGGCCGTTCTCATTTGGTGCGCGGCGACGCCGGCGAAGCTGGTCAGCATCTACTCGCTGGTCGACGCGGCAGCCGACCCGCCTGGTCCGTGAGCCGTGGCGCTCCCGCTCGCGACGCAGGCGCTGCCGGTGAAGGTGAGAGATGCACGCCGCGGCGTCGCGCAACGGCCGCCGCCGCGTCGAGGATAGGTGTTAGATCGTTCGGTCCGAGAAGGACCGGCTACCCCTGCATCTCCTTCAGGATCTCGTCCTCGCGCCCCTGCTCGATCAGGCGGTCGTTGCGCAGCGCCTGGCGAAAGCCGACCCACGTGAAGAAGAGCACCAGGAGCAGCATCCCGGCGATCGGAATGTTGTCGGGCTGGAGGAGGATGTGCAGAAACTGCCGGAGCGCCGCCATGCGGGTCCCGTACAGCGGCATTCCGGGAGTGTCAACCGCGGGCTTCCGCTTGCTCCCCCCGAGCCTTCGCGATAAGAGCCTCGCGATTCTGGGTCAACAGTCGAGCGGATGAACGGTTTTCACTGGTCCGCCGGATAATGGATAGGCGCGACGAGCGCCGGAGCGGCGGTCGCGACGGGTAGGAGAGTCATGCTGAGCTGGTGGCTTCCGGAAAGCGTCTCGACGTACGGGCCGGACATCGATCGCCTCTTCTACGCCATCTACTACGTCACCAACGCCGTGTTCCTTGCCGTCCAGGGGACGCTCATCGCCTTCCTCTTCCTCTACCGGCACCGCGAGGGCCGGCGCGCCACCTACACGCACGGCAACACCACCCTCGAGATCGTCTGGACGGTCATCCCGGCGATCATCCTGGTCGTGCTCGCGTTCGTCAGTCGGGAGACCTGGGCCAACATCAAGGGCCGCGTGCCACCGGGCGACGTGGTCCTGCAGGTGACGGCCAAGCAGTTCAACTGGGAGGTCGCCTACCCGGGGCCCGACGGGAAGCTCGGCACCGACGACGACTTCACGCAGGACAACGACGTGCACGTTCCCGTCAACAAGACCGTGCGCATCATCCTCAAGTCGAAGGACGTGATCCACAGCTTCTTCGTGCCGAGCCTGCGCTACAAGCAGGACGCCGTGCCGGGCCACGAGATCCCGATCTGGTTCAAGGCGACGAAGCCGGGCAAGTACGAGGTGCCGTGTGCCGAGCTGTGCGGCTTCGGCCACTCGGGCATGCGCGGCTGGCTCTACGTCCACACGCCCGAGGAGTACGCGGCGTGGGCGCGGGAGCACCATGCGAGTCCGGCGGCGCCCACGCCCGGCTCGTAGAGGACGGGAGGACACGATGAGCGAAGCGGTCATCCCCCACGCCGAACCCGGGGCGGTCATCGGGCACGAGGTCGGCTTCATCCGGCACTACGTCTTCTCGACCGATCACAAGATGATCGGCAAGCAGTTCCTGACCCTCGGCCTGTTCGGTCTCCTCATGGGCGGCGTGCTCGCCATGCTGGTGCGCTGGGAGCTCGCCTTCCCCGAGACCCCGGTGCCGGGCCTCAGCTGGGTGCCCGAGCCGTTGATGTTCGGCGGCGTGATCCCGCCCGACACCTACAACGCGTTCTTCACGATGCACGCCACCATCATGATCTTCTTCGCGGTCATGCCGATCATGGTGGGCTGCTTCGGCAACTTCCTGATCCCACTCATGATCGGCGCGCGCGACATGGCCTTTCCCGTGCTCAACATGCTGTCGTTCTGGGTGGGCGCCACCTCCGCCGTCATCATGTTCTCGAGCTTCTTCGTGCCCGGCGGCGCGGCGGCCTCGGGCTGGACGTCGTACGCGCCGCTCTCCGCGGTGCCGAGCTACACGGGCGTCATCTGGGGCCAGCACCTGTGGTGCATCAGCCTGATCGTGCTCGGCATCTCCTCGCTCATGGGCTCGATCAACTACATCACGACGATCATCAACATGCGGGCGCCGGGCATGAGCTGGTTCCGGCTGCCGCTCGTCATCTGGTCGCTCTTCATCACCGCCATCCTCCTGCTCCTGTCGCTGCCGGTGCTCACCTCGGCGCTCGGGATGCTGCTCTTCGACCGGTTGGCCGGCACGCACTTCTTCCTGCCGGAGGGTGGCGGCGAGCCGCTCCTCTGGCAGCACCTGTTCTGGTTCTTCGGGCACCCCGAGGTCTACATCCTGATCCTGCCCTCGATGGGCGTCGCCTCCGACGTCCTCTCGGTCTTCGCCCGCAAGCCGATCTTCGGCTACCGCGCGATGGCCTTCTCGATGATCGGGATCGCCGGCCTCTCGTGGATCGTGTGGGGGCACCACATGTTCCAGAGCGGCATGAGCCCGGCACTCGGCACGAGCTTCATGATGTCGACGATGGTGATCGCGGTGCCCTCGGCCATCAAGACGTTCAACTGGCTCGGCACGCTCTGGCGCGGCAACATCCGCTTCACGACGCCGATGCTGTTCGCCATCGGCTTCGTGTCGATGTTCGTGATCGGCGGGCTGTCGGGCATCTACATGGCCTCGACACCGGTCGACATCTTCATCCACGACACCTATTACATCGTCGCCCACATCCACTACGTCGTGTTCGGCGGCAGCCTCCTCGGCGCCTTCGCGGCCATCTACTACTGGTTCCCCAAGATGTTCGGCCGCATGATGAACGAGACGCTCGGCAAGATCCACTTCGCGCTGACGCTCACCTTCTTCAACGGGACGTTCTTCCCGATGCACATCATCGGCGTCGGCGGACACATGCGGCGCATCTACAACCCCACTCAGTACGATTTCCTGAAACCGCTCCAGCACTGGAACGTCTTCATGACGGTGAGCGCCCTCCTCCTCGGCGCGTCTCAGCTGATCTTCCTCGGCAACTTCTTCTGGAGCATGTTCGCGGGCGCTCGCGCGGGGAAGAACCCGTGGCAGGCAAACACGCTCGAGTGGGAGGCGCCCACGCCACCGCCCCACGGCAACTTCCCCGGCCCGATCCCGACGGTGTACCGCGGCCCGTACGAGTACAGCTCGCCGCTCGTCTCCGAGGACTTCCTGCCGCAGGCGCGGCGCCTCGACCCGCACATGACCGCCGCGGCGCACTGACCGCGGATGGCCCCGTCGCGCGGCATCCACCGTCTGGCCGCCGCCACGGCGGCGGCGACCTTCGTGCTGCTCTTCGTCGGCGGGCTGGTCACGAGCACGGGGTCGGGCCTCGCCGTCCCCGACTGGCCGCTCTCCTTCGGCCAGGTCTTTCCGCCCATGGTGGGCGGCGTCCTCTTCGAGCACGGCCACCGGCTCGTGGCCGCCCTCGTCGGCTGCCTGACGCTCGTCCTGGCGCTGTGGATCGCCGTCGGCGAGCCACGGCCGATGGTCCGGGCCGCCGGGCTCCTGGCGCTCTTCGCCGTCGTCCTGCAGGGCGTCCTCGGCGGTGTCACCGTGCTCTACAAGCTGCCGCTCGCCGTCTCGGTGACCCACGCCTGTCTCGCCCAGGCGTTCTTCTGCCTGACCGTGGCGCTGACGATCGTGACCGGTCGCCGATGGGCCTCCCCGCCCGCACCCGCGTCGGTCGACGGGCCGCCGCTCGCGCTGCTCGCCGGGGCGACGACGGCCGCCGTCTTCGGTCAGCTCGTCCTCGGCGCGCTCATGCGACACATGGGGGCCGGGCTCGCCATTCCCGACTTCCCGCTCGCCTTCGGGCGCGTGTTCCCGCCCCTCGCGACCCCCTACATCGCGATTCACTTCGCGCACCGCGTCGGCGCGCTGGTCGTCGCCCTCGCGGTGGCGGCCACCGTCACCCACGTGCTCCGGACCCAGCGCACCGAGCTCGGGCGGCCCGCCCTCCTCGCGGCGACGCTGGTGATCGTCCAGGTCGGCCTCGGGGCTTCGGTCATCTGGACGCGCCGGGCCGTGGTGCCGACGACCGCCCACCTGGCCGTCGGCGCCGCCCTCCTCGCCACGTGCGTCGCGCTCACGCTCCACGCCGTGCGGCTGGGCGTCCGGCGGAGCGTGCGCACAGTTCCCATCGGCTTCCGCCGCGAGGTGCCCGCATGATCCCCGCCGCCGGGACGTGGCCGGTCACCGTGCTCTCGCGCCGGATCGGCGACTACCTGGCGCTCGCCAAGCCACGCGTCGTCCTGATGGTGCTGGTGACGACGCTCGTCGGCTACTACCTGGGCTCGGCGGGCACGCCACGGCTCGGTCCGCTCCTCCAGACGCTGGTCGGGACCGCGCTCGCGGCCGCCGGGACGCTGGCGCTGAACCAGCTCGTGGAGCGCGACGTCGACGCACGCATGGCGCGCACGCGCCACCGCCCACTGCCGGACGGGCGGCTCCAGCCCGGCGAGGCGCTCGTGTTCGGCGCTGCGCTCCTCGCGGCCGGGCTCACACACCTGGCGCTCCTCGTGGGACCTCTCCCCGCGGCGGTCACGGCGGCGATCGCGGTCGTCTACCTGCTCCTCTACACGCCGCTCAAGCGCGTGACGCCGCTCTGCTCGCTGGTGGGCGCCGTGCCCGGCGCGCTGCCGCCGGTGGCGGGCTGGGCGGCGGCGCGTGGTGCGCTCGGGCTCGAGCCATGGGTGCTCTTCGCGATCATGTTCTTCTGGCAGATCCCGCACTCGCTCGCGATCGCCCGCCTGTACCGCGAGGACTACGCGCGCGCGGGCATCCGGCTGCTGCCCGTGATCGACCGCGACGGGCCGAGCACCGGGACCCACGTGGTCGCTCACTGCCTCGCGCTCGTGCCGGTCGGGCTGCTGCCGACGCTGATCGGTCTCGCCGGACCGGCGTATTTCCTCGTCGCGCTGGCGGCCGGGCTCGCGTTCCTGTGGAGTGGCATCATGCTCGCCCGCGGCCGCTCGGCCGCCGACGCACGTCGCTTGATGGTCGCCTCGCTGGTCTACCTCCCCGTGCTGCTCGGTGTGATGGCGCTGGACAAGCTCCCGTTCTAGGCATGCAGACGGGACTCCTCGCCATGCGCCGCCACGTCGTCCCGCTCCCCCCGGCGGACGCTCCGCCGGTCAGCAACACGCGCCTCGCCATGATCGTCCTGATCACCGGCGAATCGATGCTCTTCGCGGGGCTGATCGGCATGTACCTCGTGTTCCGGCTCTCGGCCCGCACCTGGCCGCCCCCCGATCAGCCGCGCCTGCCGCTCGGCCTGACGGCGCTCAACAGCGCGGTGCTCCTGGCGAGCGCCTTCCCCCTCACCCGCGCGCTCGGCGCGATGCGCCGGGGCGAGGCGGCGGACGGGGTAGCCCGGCGGGTGGAGCTGACCGCGCTCCTCGGCACGGTGTTCCTCGCCATTCAGGGCGCCGAGTGGGCGCGCCTCGTGCGCCACGGCCTGACGCTCGGGAGCGGGACGTACGGCGGGTCGTTCTACGTGCTGATCGGCTGCCACGCGCTCCACGTCCTCGCCGCGGTCACGTGGCTCGCCGTCGTCGCCGTCCTCGCGCGCCGCGGTGCCTTCACCAGGGTGCGCCATGCGGCGCTGGAGATGTGCGCGCTCTACTGGTATTTCGTGTGCGGACTGTGGGCGGTGCTATTTCCTCTCGTCTACCTCTATTGATGATCGACATGAAGCGCACGCCGTTCATGTTCGCCCTCGTCGCCGCCTGGCCGGCCGCGCGATCCTTCGCCCAGTCCTGCGCCATGTGCGGCAGCTCGTTCGGACCCGACGATCCGGTCCAGCGCGCGTTCAGCTGGAGCATCCTCTTCCTCATGGCGGCGCCCTACACGCTCTTCGGGGCCGTCGCCGGATGGCTCTTCTACGTCCATCGGCGAGCCGCCGGGCGCCGGCGCGCCGCCGTCGTCGAGCTCGCCTGGGGCCGCCGCAAGGCGCCCGCCGGGGAGACGGGAGGTCAACTGACGTGAGTCACGCCGCGGTCGCGCACGAGCACGTCCTCGAGCCCACCGAGACCCCGCTCACCCCCGAGAGCTGGGGCAAGCTCGGCATGTGGATCTTTCTCTGCGCCGACGCGATGTCGTTCGGCGGCCTGCTCGCCGGCTACGGGGCGCTGCGCTACGGCGACCCCACCTGGCCGCGGCCCTCGAGCATCCTCGGCATCCAGCTGACGGCCCTGATGACGTTTCTCCTCATCTGCAGCAGCGTGACGATGGTCGAGGCCCTGGCCTCGATCCGCCAGGGCGACCAGCGGGGCCTCCGGAAGTTCCTGATGCTCACCATCCTGGGCGGCATCATGTTCCTCAGCCTCCAGGCGTACGAGTGGAACAAGCTCATCTTCCACGAGGGCCAGTCGATCAGCCGCAACAACTTCGGCGCCACCTTCTTCATCCTGACCGGCTTTCACGGCTGCCACGTGTTCTCCGGCGTCGTCTACCTGAGCGCCGTTCTCGCCCGCGCCCTCGCCGGCGCCTACTCGGTGCACCAGAACAACGGCGTCGAGATCGCGGCGCTATACTGGCACTTCGTCGACCTCATCTGGATTCTGGTGTTCACCTTCGTCTACCTGCTGTAGGGGGAGCGATGGCGGCCCATTCACCCGAGCAACTCGCGCACGAGCAGCGCCGCTACCTGCAGGTGTTCGCCTGGCTGGCGATCCTGACCGCGGTGGAGCTGGCGGTGATCTACATGCCGATCCCTCATCTCGCGATCGGCTCGATGCTCGTCCTGCTGGCCGGGACCAAGGCGTCGCTGGTGGCGCTCTACTACATGCATCTCGCGGTCGAGCGGCGGACGCTCACCTACATCGCACTCACGCCGGCCGTCCTCTGCGTGCTCCTCGTGTTTGCGCTGCTCCCCGACCTCGGGGCCATCACCCGTGCCCTCACCCACGCCCCGCCACCCGCCGCGGCGGTCGAAGCGCATCACTGAAGCGCCCCGCCGGCTGCCGGCAGCGCGGCCCGCGAGCTGCGGTTCGCGGCAGCCGAGCCGCACATCCTGGGTCGCGCTCCTGGCCGGCGCGTTGCTCGCCGTCGCGGCCGGGGGATGCGGGCGCGCGAGCTTGCCCGTTCTCGGCACGGTCCCGCCCTTTACCTTGACGGAACGCGGCGGGGACGCTGTCCGCGCCGAGGACTTGGCCGGCCATGTCTGGATAGCGGACTTCGTCTTCACGCGCTGCCCGGACTTCTGCCCCGCGCTCACCGGCCGCTTCGCGCGCCTGCAGCATCAGTTCGCCGTGGCGACCGACGGCGTGCGGCTGGTCTCCTTCAGCGTCGACCCCACGCACGATACGCCCGAGGTGCTGCGGGGCTACGCCGCCCGCGCGGGTGCGGAGCCCGGCTGGCTCTTCGTCACCGGACCGCGTGACACGGTGGCTGCGCTCCTGCGCGAGGGGTTCCACGTGGCCTACGCCGACGACGGCCCCCCGTCGGCGCCGATCACGCACAGCGATCGGTTCGTCCTGGTCGACCGCGCGCTGCACATCCGCGGCTACTACCACGGCACCGACGACGCGGACGTTGCCCGCCTGGTCCGCGACGCGGCGGCCCTCCGCGACGGGCGGGCCTCGTGATCCCGCTCGCCGCCCTGCCGACGGTGAACGCGGTCCTGAACGCGACGAGCGCCGTGCTCCTGTTCCTCGGCTACGCCGCGATCCGCCGCCGAGCGGTGCGGCTCCACCGCGCCTGCATGCTGGGGGCCTTCGTCGCCTCGACCGTCTTCCTCGTGTCCTACGTCACCTACCACGTGCAGGCGGGCACGACGCGCTTTCCCGGGGAGGGCTGGGTCCGTGCCGTGTACTTCTCCATCCTCGGGACGCACACGCTCCTCGCGGCTTGCATCCCACCGCTGGCGCTGACGACGCTCGGCCTCGCCCTCCGCGGCCGTTTCGAGCGCCATGCCCGTCTGGCGCGCTGGACGCTCCCCACCTGGCTCTACGTGTCGGTGACGGGCGTCGTGATCTACGTGCTGCTGTACCACCCGCCCTTCGGGATTTACGCGGTCGTCCGCCGGGCGAGCGCGGTGGTTCCGGCGAGCATGGCGAGCGCGAAGCCGCCGAGCACGGCGAGCGAGAGCCCGAGGCCCGGCAGCCCGGCCGCCGGCGCCGCGTCGCCCAGGTAGAGGCAACGGCGAAGCGCGGCCATCCCGTAGGTGAGCGGGTCGATGCGCATGAGCCACCGGAGCGCCCGCGGCGCCCCGGTGGCCGGAAAGAAGGCGCCCGAGAGGAGCCACAGCGGGATGAGCAGCAGGTTCATGATGGCATGGAACCCCTGCGTCGACTCCATGCGCCAGGCGATGAAGAGCCCGAGGTTGACCAGGGCGAAAGCGAGGAGCGCCATCACACCGGCGGCGGCGACCACGCGGGCCACGTCGAGCCGCACGCCGGCGAGCGGGGCCAGCGCCAGGAAGAGCAGGCCCTGCAACACGGCGAGCGTCGAGCCGCCGAGCGCCTGACCGAGGACGATCGCCGTGCGCGCCACCGGCGCGACCAGCACCCCTTGCAGAAACCCCGTCCGCCGATCCTCGACGGTCGAGATGGTCGCGAAGATGGCGGTGAAGAGGAGGACGAGCGCCAGCACGCCCGGGTAGAAGTACTCGAGGTAGCCGACGCCCGCGGCCGCGCCGGCCGGCCGGAAGGAAGCGGAGAGGCCTCCGCCGAGGAGCAGCCAGAAGACGACCGGCTGCACGAGGGCGCCCACCAGACGGCTGCGCTGCCGGATGAAGCGCATCACCTCCCGCTGCCAGAGCGTGGCGACCGCCAGCATCATGCCTCCGCGCCCGCGACGAAGCGGCGTCCCGTGGCGTGCACGAAGACGTCCTCGAGCGTCGGCCTCCCGTAGGTGATCGCCCGCACCGCGTCGGGGAAGGTCTCGACGAGGTCTCGCACCAGCTCGTGCGCGCGCGCGTGCTCGAGGCGCAGCGTCCCGTCGACCAGCGTGCCCACGATGCCGAATCGTGCCTGCACCCCGTCGCGCAGCATCTCGGCGGCGGGCGTCTCGACGACCAGGACGTCCCCTCCGACCGACGCCTTGAGGGCGTCGGGTGCGCCGAGGGCCACCACGCGGCCGCGGTCGAGGATCGCGACCCGCTCGCACCGCTCTGCCTCCTCCAGGTGGTGCGTGGTCAGCACGACGGTGACGCCGTCCGCGTCGCGCAGCGCGCGCAGCTCCGCCAGGAAGTCGCGCCGGGCGGCGGGGTCGAGCCCCGTGCTCGGCTCGTCGAGGAGCAGGACCGCGGGCCGGGGGAGGAGACCCTTGGCGAGCTCGACGCGGCGGCGGAGTCCCCCCGAGAGCCGATCGACGAGATCCCGCCGGCGCTCGGCGATCCCGAGGCGGTGCAGGAGGGCGTCGATGCGCCGGGTGAGCTCGGGACCGCGCAGGCCGTAGAGCCGACCGTGATGGCGGAGGTTCTCCTCGACGGTGAGCCTGCCGTCGACGCTCGCATGCTGGAAGACGACGCCCAGCCGGCGGCGCACGGCGTCGGGCGCGCCGCGCACGTCGTCGCCGAGGATGCGCGCGACGCCTCCGTCCGCGGGCAGGAGGGTCGCGAGGATCCGGAAGAGCGTGCTCTTGCCGCCGCCGTTCGGCCCGAGGAGGCCGAAGAGCTCGCCACGCGCGACGGTGAACGACACCCCGGCGAGCGCCTGGCGCGTGCCGAAGCGACGGCGCAGGTCGATGACCTCGACCGCCGGCGTGCCGGCGGCGGGAACTTCGATCGCCGGGACGCCTGCGGCCGGCGCCGTCAGCGCGGCGGCGCCGGCCGCCGCTCCAGGCGCGTCACGAGATGGTCGAGCGCGAGCCATAGGCTCCGGGAATAGCGGAAGAAGAGGAGTGGGACCAGCGTGACCAGCGTGATCCCCAGCGCGAGCTGCTCGCGGAGCGTCAACCCGACCGTCCAGTCGAGCAGGAGGACCGTGCCGAAGGCGACCGTCACCGTGGCGGCGTAGTTCAGGTAGATCGCACCCACGAAGTAGCCCGGCTCGCGCTCGTAGACGAGCCCGCACACCGCGCACCGCTCGAGCATCGTGAACCAGCCTGCGAACAGCGCCGAGCGGCCGCAGCGCGGGCAGCGAAGCCGCACCGCACGCCCGAGGACGCGCCAGAGGCGGCTCACGCGGCGCCGACGCCCTCCCCGTCGAGGAAGACCCGCGACCAGACCTCGAAGTTGAGGAGCACCCAGACCTGCATGAAGGCACCGTGGCGGCCGGCCAGGTAGGCCTGCCAGATGCGCGCGACGGCCCTGGCGTCGAACAGACCCCGCGCGCGCGCCCGCGTGCCGAGCAGCAGCTCCTCGGCGAACGGCCGGCACTCGGCGCGGAACCAGCGGTCGAGCGGCAGCGTGAAGCCGTGCTTCGGGCGGTGGAGGACCACGTCGGGCACCAGCCCGGCAGCGGCGCGCCGGAGGAGATGCTTCGGCTCGCGCCCCCACTTCAGCTGCGAGGGCATGCCCGCCACGAGCTCCACGAGGCGATGATCGAGGAACGGCACACGCGCTTCGAGCCCGACGCTCATGCTCATCTTGTCGACCTTCATGAGGAGGTCCTCGGGCAGCCAGGTCGAGAGGTCGGCGAGCAGGTAGCGATTGAGCGGGTCGAGGCGCTGCCCGCGACGGAAGAGCGTGCGGAAGAGCTCGAGGCCGTCGTGCCCGTTCGGCGCCGCGCCGGCTGCGGGGGCGAGCAGCCGCTCCATCTCCTCGGGCCGGAACACGGCCTTCATGCGACGGTAGCCCGCCACCGGGTCGAAGCCGCCCGCCTCGAGCGCCTTCGCCATCTTCGGCGGGGCCAGCCGCCCGCCGAGCGCGCCGAGCAGCCGGCGCGCTCCGCGCGGCAGCCGCTCGTAATGCCGCAGCAGGCTCGCGAACCGGTAGTGCGGGTAGCCCGCAAACAGCTCGTCGGCGCCCTCCCCGGTGAGCACGACCTTCACGTGGCGGCGAGCGAACTCGGAGAGCAGGAAGGTCGGGATCGCGGCGTAATCGGCGATCGGCTCGTCGAGGTGATAGACCGTCCTCGGCAAGAGGTGCTCGACGTCCATCGACCCGACGACGAGCGTCCGGTGATCCGCTCCGAAGTGACGCGCGACACGCTCGGCGTGCGCGCTCTCGTCGTACGCGCCCGGCACGCGGAAGCCCACGGCGAAGGTCTGGACCGGCCGGTCGGTGATCCCCGTCATGAGCGCCGTCACGGTGCTCGAGTCGACGCCGCCCGAGAGGAAGGCGCCGAGCGGCACGTCGCTCAACAGCCGGCGGCGGACGGAGTCGCGGAGGAGCTCCCGCAGCGCCTCCACGTAGCGCTCCTCCGGCCACGCCGGTCCCGGCTCCGCGGGCACCTCCCAGTAGACCCGCTCCACGACCCCGGCGGCGGTCGCCTCGAGCACGGTGCCGGGCCGCAGCCGCACGACGTCGCGGAAGATCGTCTGCCGGTCCGGGTTGTACTGGAAGGTGAGGTAGGCGCGGAGCGCCTCGGGGCTGATGGCACGGCCGACGGACGGATCCTGGAGGAGAGCCTTCAGCTCCGAGGCGAAGACGAGCCGGCCGCGGGTGACCGTGTAGTAGAGCGGCTTCTCACCGAGCCGGTCACGGTAGAGGAGGAGGCGGCGGCGGCGGTCGTCCCACAGCGCGATGGCGAACATCCCGTTCAGCCGCTCGACGAAGTCGGCGCCGTGCTCCTCGTACGCGTGGACGATCACCTCGGTGTCGGTGGACGTCCGGAAGCGGTGGCCCTTCTGCTCGAGCGCCGCGCGCAGCTCGGGGTAGTTGTAGATCTCGCCGTTGTAGACGGTCCACACCGTGCCGTCCTCGTTGGCGATGGGCTGGCGGCCGTCGGCGAGGCCGATGATGCTGAGCCGCCGGTTCGCCAGGCCCACGGGACCGTTCACGTAAAAGCCGTCGTCGTCCGGGCCGCGGTGCGCGATCGCGGCGTTCAGACGGTGGAGCAGGAGCTCGTCGATCCGCGCGCGGGGGTCGAGATGGAAGATGCCGGTGATGCCGCACATGGCTCAGTCACGCGGCGAGCACATCGTCGAACATCCTTTCCCACGCCCGCACCACGGTCGGCACCGCGAACGGTGCCAGCGTCGGCGCGATCTGCGCGCGCAGGCGCGTGCGCTCCTCGGGCGCGCCGAGCAGGCGGCCGAGCGCGCGCGCCAGCGCGTCCCGGTCCGCGGGCGGCACGAGGAGCCCGTTCACCCCGTCGCGGACGACCTCGCGCACGCCGTCGGAGCAGGCATAGGCGACGACGGGGCAGCCCGCGGCGAGGGCCTCCAGGACGACGTTGGGCAGCCCCTCGTAGCGTGAGGAGAGCACGAAGACGTCCGCGGCAGCGAAGTAGCGATACGGGTGCGGCTGGAAGCCGGCGAAGCGGACCGCGTCGCCGAGACCCAGCCGATGCGTCCGGGCCGCGAGCACCTCGCGGTCCGGTCCGTCGCCGAGGATCGTCAGCATCGCGCCGAGGCCGTCGGCGCGCACGCGCGCGAAGGCGTCGAGCAGGAGATCGAAGCCCTTCTGCGGCCCGAGGCGGCCCGCCGCCACGACGTGCGGGCCCGGTCCCCCGTACGGCCGCTCGCCGGTCTGAGCCTCCTCCGTGACGCGCGCCACGTCGACCGGGTTGTAGATGCGGGCCACCTGCCCCGGCCGCGTGCGGACGCGGGCTGCGATCTCGCGCGCCGCGCCGTCGGACTGGGTGACGATCCGGTCGGCGGCGCGGACCTGCCGGAGGTAGCAGCGGTAGAGGAGGTCCTGATGGCGGCTGTGCTCGAAATAGATCTCCCCGATCACCTCGCGGACGACGAGTCGGGTCGGCGGGAGCAGGGGCCGGACGAGGAGAAGCGCGAAGTTCATGTAGCCCTGCGTCGAGGCGACGACCGCGGGTCGGAGCCGCCGGACCGTGCGCACCAGCGCCGGCAGCGCATGGCGGAGCCGCGACGCGCCGAGCGTATGCACGGGGACGTCGGCCGGTACCTCGCCGAGATAGGGTCCGACCCCGTCGGCCAGCACCAGATGGGGCTCGAAGCGCCGCCGGTCGAGGTGGCGGAGCAGCGTCACCACCACGCGCTCGGCCCCGCCGCCGTGTAGGCCGGGAAGCGCGAACAGGATGCGCGCCGCCACGATGCTAGGGTCCCCCGAGCAGGCGCGCCAGCCGCTCGACGTTGCGGCCGAGGTCGAAGCGCTCGAGGACGAGGGCCCGTCCTGCGGCGCCCAGCCGCCGGCCGAGGCCCGGGTCGAGGAGGATGCGGGCCAGCGCGTCGGTGAGGCCGCCGACGTCCCCCGGCTCGACGAGCAACCCGGTGTGCTCGGGCAGGACGACCTCGGGGATGCCCGAGAGCCGCGTCGCCACCACAGGCGTCTCCACGGCGAGGGCCTCCAGGATGGTGTTCGGAATCCCGTCCATCGACCCGCGGCGGTCGACGACGCTCGGATGCGCCAGCACGGCCGCCCGGCGCAGCAGCGCCACGAGCTCGCGGTGGGGGAGCCGGCCGGCGAGCTCGATGCGGCCGGCGAGGCCGAGCCCCCGGATCTGCCGCTCGAGACGCGTCCGCTCGGGCCCGTCACCCACCAGCACGCAGCGGAAGGGCACCCCGCGCGCGGCGAGCCGTGCGCACGCGCCCACCAGACGATCGAGGCCCTTCTTCGGATGCAGGCTGGCACCGCCCACGATCAGCTCGGAGGCGCGCCCCCGGCCCGGCAGGTAGGCCGCGAGCTCGAGGCCGTGATGGCAGAGCACGATCTTCTCGGCGTCCGCGCGGTCGCGTGCGAGCGAGGCCAGGAGCCCGCGGTTGTACGCCGTGCACGTCACCACGCGATCGGCGCCCGCGATGCGCGCCGGGAGCTGGCGCCGATTGGCGCGCGCGTGGATGTCGTAGGCGTGGGCGGTGAAGCTGTAGGAGGTGCCGCGGAACGCGGCGAGCACGCGCACGACGGCCGTCGGCAGCGACGCGAAGTGTGCATGCAGGCGGCAGGGCGGTGCCGGCAGGCGTCGGCCGTAGGCGAGCGCCAGCGGCAGGACCGCAAGCTGCTTGACCGCCAGCCGCGGCGTCCGGAGCGCCGCCGCCACGTCGCGGAGACCGCGACCGAGCGCCCGGAGGGCCGGCCCCGGTGCCCTTCGCACCGTCTGGCACGCCTCGACGAGCAGGCGCCCGGGGCGCGGCGGGTAGACAGCGACCGGCACGAGCGCCCGCGCTTCCGGATCGGGAATGACGCTCGGCGGCGGGAGGAGGGAGAAGACGGTCACGTCGACGCCGCGCCGCACCAGCTCGCCGACCTCGCGGACGATGAATGTCTCGTTCGGCTCCGGGAACTGGCCGGTCACGAGCACCAGCGCGCCCGGCCCGGCCGCGGAGGCGGGCGCCGCCCGGGGCGCGCCGCTCACGTCGCCCCGACCGGAGGCGCCCCGTTGTCGATCGAGCGCTCCCCGGCCGCCGTCATGGGTCGGCTTCGAGGCAGCAAGCCGTATGCCCCCTGGGGCGTGGCCGTCAGCCCCGGCAGCCGTGGCCGCGACGCAAGGACCTTGCAGCGCTGCACGACACCGTCCGCCCCCCGCGTCAGCCTGGCGGGCGGGCGTTCGCGTCGCGCGGCGCGGAGGCCTCCGAGAAGACGAGCTTCAGGCGGCGCAGCGCCTGGAGGTTCGAGTCCATGGTGACCAGCTGCCTGATCAGCGCTTGCACCTGGTCGCACGCCCACGAGATCTCCTGAGGGGTCAGGGCCGAGACGGCGCGTTCCAACTGCTCATACAGCGCCAGCAGCTCGGCGACGTCGCGGACGCCGTTCTGGGTGAGCCGGCGCATGAGTTCGCCGTAGTAGCGCATGAGCTGATCTGCATCCCGGCGGATATCGGTGGCCATGCGGTCTCCCTCGGGCTGCCCCGCCCAGGTGCGGGTCTTCCCCCATTGACGCCCGGAGCCAGCGAGGTCTACATCCAGCGCTCACCGTGAAGCAACAGAAAAGTGTCGGGGCGCCGGTTCTCGCCGCACCCCACGCTCCCCCGCTCGACGTCCTCCGGCTGGAGCAGTTCCTCGACCTGCAGCAGACCCTCCTCGCGGTTGCCGGCGACGCCGACGCGCTCCCCGAGCGCCTCGTGCACGCCGTCGCCGTCTTTCTCGGCGTCGAAGGGACGGCGGTCGGGATCGTCGAGGACGGCCGCTACCGCCTGCTGGCGACGCACGGCCTCGACCCCGCGTACCGGGCGCGCTTCGACGGACTCGCCGCCCACGACGAGGCCGTCGGCGCCGCGCTGGCCGAAAGCCGGCCGGTCGTGCTTCCCGCCGCCGGTGACACGGACCCCGGCCCCACCCTCCTGCTGCCGTTCGGCACGCTCGCGCCGCCCGGTGACCCGAGCGGCGCGCTCGCCGGCGCGCTGCACGTGATACCGCCGGCGGCTGGTCTCCCGGACGAGGACGTCAACCTGGCGCAGGCGATCGCCGTGCTGGCGGGTGTGGCGCTCGCGAACGCGCGGCAAGCCGGGCGCCTCGCGCGTATCGCGCGCCTGAAGGGCGACGCGCTGAGCACCATGGCGCACGACCTGCGCGCGCCGCTGAACGCGCTCATCGGCTACACGAGCCTGCTCGGCGAAGGGGCGTTCGGCGCGCTCACCGAGGAGCAACGCGAGGTGGCGGCGACGCTCGAGCGACAGGCAATCGAGCTCGTCGACCTGCTCGGCGCGACGCTCGACGTGGCACGGCTCGAGACCGGTCGGCTCCCGCTGCGCATCGAGACGTTCGGGCTGCCGGACGTCCTCGCGGCGCTCGGGGCGGGCACCTTCGCCCGCGCGAGCCAGGACGGGCTGATCGTGTGGCGCGCCGCGCCCGACCTCCCCCCGCTCCGCAGCGACCGGGTGAAGGTCAAGGAGATCGTGCAGAACCTGGTCGACAACGCGCTCAAGTACCACGCGGGGCGCGGCGTGGAGGTCGACGTCGGGCTCGCCCCGGATGCGGGACGAGTGCGGATCACGGTCCGCGACCGGGGCCCTGGCATCGCCGCCGAGGTGCTGCCGCGCCTCTTCGAGCCCTTCAGCCCGGGCGACGGCCGCAGCACCGGCTTCGGGCTCTACATCGTGCGCTGCCTCGCCGAAGCGCTCGGCGGGCGCGTCGCCGCCCGCAGCGAGCCCGGCGAGGGCACGGCGGTCACGGTCGAGCTGCCGCTCGCCGCCCCGGTTCGCTAGCCGCGCCGAAGCGCGCCACGAAGTACTCGCACGTCCGGCGCATGCCGTCGGCGAACCCGACGGTCGGCCGGTAGCCGAGGAGCTGCTCGGCCTTCGTGATGTCGGCGAGCGTATGGCGCACGTCGCCGGGACGCGAGGGCACGTGCTCGCGCACCAGGGGCCGCCCGAGGAAGTCGCCGATCGCCTCGGCGATGGCGATGAGCGAGTGGCGCGTGCCGCAGGCGACGTTGAACACCTCGCCCGACACACCGGGCGTCTCCATCGCGCGCAGGTTCCCCTGCACGACGTTGTCGATGTAGGTGAAGTCGCGCGACTGCTCGCCGTCCCCGTGCACCTCGAGCGCGCGGCCCTGGAGAGCGAGCTCCAGGAAGCGCGGGATCACCGCCGAGTACTTCGACTCGGGATTCTGCCGCGGCCCGAAGACGTTGAAGTATCGGAGGCTGACGGTCTCGAGGCCGTACAGACGCGCGAACGTCTGGCAGTAGTGCTCGGCGGCGAGCTTGGACACCGCGTAGGGCGAGATGGGATGCGCCGCCTGCGTCTCGACCTTGGGGAGCCCGGGGTCGTCGCCGTATACCGACGACGACGAGGCATAGACGACGCGCCGCACGTTCGCGGCCCGGCAGGCCATCAGGAGGACGAGCGTGCCCGTGACGTTGACGTCGTTCGAGCTCAGCGGGTCGTCCACCGACCGCGGCACCGAGCGCAGCGCGGCCTGATGAAAGACGCCGTCGGCCCCGGTGACCGCGCGCCGCACCGCCTGCGGGTCGCGCAGGTCGCCCTCGATCAGCTCGACGTCGCCGAGCGTCTCGACGTTCTCGCGCCGGCCGGTCGAGAAGTTGTCGAGGATGCGGACCCGGTCGCCGCGGCGCCGGAGCGCCTCGGCGATGTTCGAACCGATGAAGCCGGCTCCGCCGGTCACCACGTAGGTCTTTCCCTGGCTCACCCTGAGGACTCTACGTAGCGGGGCCCCGAGTCGCAAGCCAAGGCGGGGACGCTGCTGTGCGGCTTGCGGGGCCCTCGGGCCGATGTTAGCACGTCCCGTCCATCCGACGGGGCACGCAGAGGGGCGTACGGGCGCTCGCCCAGGCACTGCTGGTGCTGGCGTTGGCGCGCACCACCCACGCCGCCCCGGCGCGGCTCGCCGTGCCGCTCGCCCTCGAAGAGGCCGCGGGCGTGGCCCGCCAGGCGTGGCCCGCGGCCGCCAGCGTGCCCATGCCGCGGGGGCGCCTGCGCGACCCGGACGTCTGGATCGCAGCGCCGGGAGGCCGTGCCACGCTCGCGCAGGCGCGCGCCCTCGAGCGCTGGCCCGACGGCTCGATCCGCTGGCTGCTCGTCGACTTCCTGGCCGACGTCGCGGCCGGTGGGCAGGCGACCTACACGCTGCACGACGGGCCGCCCCCAAATACGCCCGGCGGCGGCATCCGCCGGGAAGCGCGCGCGGAGACCCGCGTGCTCGACACGGGCCCGCTCCGGGTGACCGTGCCGGGAGGCGTGGCGACGCTCGCCGAGCTCGCCGCCGGCCCCCATCGGGCCCAGCCGATCCCGCCCCCTACCCTGCATGTCGAGGGCGCCGCACCGGCGACGCCCACCATCGCGCGCGTCGCCGTCGAGACCGCCGGACCCGTCCGCACCGAGCTTCTCGTCAGCGGCCGATATCCGCAGGGGATCGACTACGAGGCTCGTCTCGCGGTGTTCGCGGGCCAGCCGTGGCTCCGCCTGCAGCTCACCGTGACCGACATGGCCGATGCCGAGTTCGCGCCGGTCAGATCACTCGCGCTGGCCCTCGGGGGCCCGTTCACCCGCGCCGCGCTCGGCGTCGACGGCGCCGCGCGGGCGTTCAACCCACTTGGCGCGGACCATCACGAGCTCGTGCAGGCCGACGCCGAGCCCGCCCAGCTCGACGGCGAGCGTGCCGGACGCCACGGCGACGGCTGGGCGCGCGCCATTGGCGACGAGACGGCGCTGACGGTCGTCGCGCGCTACTTCTGGCAGGAGTACCCCAAGGCGATCGAGGTGGCGGCCGACCGTCTGCGGGTGGACCTGTTCGCCGGGCGCGATGCTCCCGTGCTGCTCGGCACCGGCGCCGCCAAGACCCACGAGCTCTGGCTCGTCCTCGAGCCACTCGATCGCTCGACCGCCCCCGCCGCGCTCGCTGCCGCGCTCCGGGCCCCGCTGCTGGCGCTCCCGCCCGCCGACTGGATCGTCGCGAGCCACGCCTTCCCGCAGGCCCTCACTCCCGCGGCTCGCGGCGCGCGCGACTTCCTCGCACGGCTCGCCGCCGCAGTGACCCGGTACCAGGCAAATGCCCGCACCGAGCGCTGGGACGACGGGCCGCCGGTGCCTTGCACGGCCCGCACGACGGAGCATCCGCGCCGGGGATTCTACGGGGCGCTCAACTGGGGCGACTGGAACTTCCCGGGCTACCGCGACCACGCCGACGGGTGCGACGCCTGGGGCAACCTCGAGTACGACCTGCCGCAGGTGCTCGGGCTCGCGTGGGCAGCTACCGGCAGCCGGCTCTTCCTGGAGGCGCTCGTGCCCGCGGCCCGCCATTACCGCGACGTGGACGTGATCCACCACGCGCCCGGCCATCCCCAGTGGGTCGGCTTGAACCATCCCCACACGGCGCTGCACTTCACGTTCGGCAAGCCCGCCTACGTCGACCTCGGCCACACCTGGACCGAGGGGCTCCTCACCTACTACCGGCTCACCGGCGAGACGCGGGCTCTCGAGGCCGCCTGCGGGATCGCCGACGCGCTCCGGCCGCTCGCCGCTCGCGCCAACAACCCGCGCCAGCTCGGCTGGCCGATGATCGCGCTCGTCGCGGTCTACGACGCGACGGGCGAGCGCCGCCACCTGGAGGCAGCGCGCGCGTACGCCGACACGGCGCTCGGGGCCTACAAGCCCTCGCCGGCCGGCGGCGACTGGAAGATGGGCATCCTCGCCGACGGGCTCGCCGCCGTCCACGCGGCCACCGGTGACGAGCGCATCCGGCGGTGGCTGGTCGCTTACGCGGACGCGCTGCTGGCGAGCCCCGGCCGCTGGTCCGACCCACGCTACTCGCTGCCGCTCGGCTACCTCGCCGCCGTGACCGGCGATCGGCGCTACGAGACGGCCGCCTTGACGGTCGCGAGCCGGCTGAAGATCCCCGCCCTGGGGAAGCAGCTCGCCATCGCGGGCCGGACCGGCTTCCGGCTGCTCGCGCCCCTCGCCGCCGCTACACCCGTCCCCGCCGCTCCTCCTCGGCCGTCGGCGGCCGCACGGCGACGACCGTCACCGTCGCGTGCAGCTCCTGGCCGGCCCCGCGGGGGTTGAAGTCTGCCTCGACCGTACGCTCACCGATGCTGCGCACGCGGAAGCGAAGGGCGCGGCCGTCGTCCGTCCGCAGGAGGTACTCGCGTCCCACCTCGAGCACGAGATCGGGAGGCAGGCGGTCGCGCGGCATCGTACGCACGAGCCCGGGCTGCTGCTCGCCCCAGGCCTCGTCCGCCGGGATGCGCAGCTCGCGCGTCTCGCCCGTGCGCATGCCCGCGAGCCGCGCCTCGAGCGGCGGAAAGAGCTGTCCCGCGCCGCACAGGATCGACAACGGTCCGCAGTCGCCCGTCGAGTCGACCAGCTCCCCGCTCGCCAGCCGGACCGTGTACTCGAGCGTCACCACGCGGCCGGCCGCCACCTCCATCAGCGGGCCCCGCGCCCGAGCTGCCGCACGATGGCGCCGAGCAGATCCGGGGCGCCGGCCGAGCCACCCTTGGTGACCAGCGGGAGCCCCGCGTAGGGGCCGGTCATGAGCCGCGTGCGCACGACCAGCGGACAGAGGCGTGACTCGACGGCGAGCATCGGGTGACCGAGCCCGTCGAGGACGTGGTAGGCGGTCTCGCCGCCGATGAGCACCAGGCCGCCCGGCCGCGTCCGCGCCAGCGCGGCGAGTGCGCCTGCGCGGAGCGCCGCCAGCACGCCGGTGCTGCCGGCCGGCACCGCCTCCGCCGGCGCCACCAGCGCAACCGCGCGACCGGCCTGGAGCAGGCCGGCGGCGGCAAGCCCCGTCGTCTCCGCCGCCCCCGGGTCGTCGACGAAGAGGGGTTCGATCGACCCACGCGCCGCGGCGCACTCGACCTGGGCGCGGGTGGTGGGGTGCGCACTTCCCGCGACGATGAGCACGCCGCGCCCTGCCGGGAAGGACGCGCCGCCCCTCGCGCGGCCGCCGTTCTCGGGGCCGAGCACGCGGCGAAGGGCTCGGGCGAGCCCCGTGGAGCCGACGAGCAGGAGCGGACGCGGCCGCGACAGGAGGCGGCGCACCGCACGCTCCAGATCGGCGTCCGTCTCGGCATCGCACACGATGATGTCGGCGCCGGCGGCGCGCGCCTCCTCGAGGGCGTGGTCGAAGTCGTCACGTCCACGGATCGCGCCCAGGCCGATCACCCCGGCCCGCCGGCGGCCCGTCGCCTGGACGGCCGCGGCCACGCTCGCATCGCGGATCGGGTTCTGCGGGTCGCGCGCGAACGCCGTCCGGTGCACCGGCACGCCGCCGATCATCTGGCGCCCCTGCTCGGTCGTCCGTCCGACCTCGGGAATGGCGGGCAGGACGAAGGCCTCACCGACGCCGAGGACATCCATCGCGGCGTCGATCTCGGCACCGAGGGGTCCGCGGAGCCCCGTGTCGATCTTCTTGAGGACGATGCCCGACCACCCTGCGCGCAGGTCCGCGAGCGCCCCGCCGACCCGGCCCGCCGCCTCGGGCGGCGGCAGCGTCCGGCTCTGCGTGTTGCGCACGCCGAGCGCGCCGGCGGGGCCGGCGCCGCCCGCCGCCGGCTGCACGACGACGCCGGCCGACCACGGCAGCATCTCGGCGCCCACGTCGCAGGCGCCGGTCAGATCGTCAGCAATGATGCGCAGCGCATGCATGAACGATAATATAGCCCCCGTGCGCCCGGCCGCGGACGGCCGGGCTCCGATGGGCGTCGGCGCACGGACAAAGTCCGTGCGCCTCCCACCTTTTTTCTTATGGCTGTGGCGTAAGACTGCGCGAGCTGGGTTCGTCGGCCCGCTCAGGCGAGTAGGATGGCGCGGGCGGGGGCGCCGTCGAGGTCGGGGAAGTTGAGGGGCAGGCAGACGAGCGTGTAGCGGCCGGGCGCGGCCGCGCGGAGGTCGAGGCCCTCGATCACGAAGACGCCGGCGCCGAGGAGGATGCGGTGCACCGGAAAGTCCGCGCTGCCGAAGCGTTCGATCGACAGGTAGTCCATGCCCACGGCACCCACGCCGCGCGCCACGAGGAGGCGGGCAGCGTCCTCGGTGAGGTAGACGAAGTCGCGCTGGAACTCCGGCGCCTCCCAGCGCCAGGAGTTGTCCGTGCGACAGAGCAGGATGTCGCCGGGCCGGAGGTCGATGTCGGCCAGCGCCGCCGCGTCGAGGACCGGCCGGCCGCGGAGATCGGCCACCAGCGCTTCGCCGACCATCCGGTCGAGCGGAACGTCGCCCAGGCGAGGGCCATCGGCGAGGAAATGATACGGGGCATCCACGTGTGTGCCGGTGTGGGATCCCATGGTGAGCAGGGAGAGATTGCAGACGTCCCCGGACTGGAGCCGGCGGACCGCCTCGACGCGCGGCACGGGATCGCCCGGGTAGACGTGCATGCCGGGCACGTTCGGGACCGAGATGTCGAGGACCCGCCGCCGCCCCGGCAGGGCCGCATGAGCGATTGCGATCTTCGCCGTGTACTCGGCGAGGTCGGCGATGTCGCAGGCCTGTTGCACCGAGGCGCCCCAGGCGAGCACGCCGTGGCGCGCGAGGAGCAGGACCTGCGTGTCGGCGGGCGCGGCCTCGAGCGCCCGAGCCACCCCCTCGGCGAGCGCGCGCGAGCCCGAGGACGCCGGCGGAACGACCGGTGTCAGGTGGAGCCGCTCCTCTGACGTGACGGTCACGAGCGGGATCGGCTCGCCGCGGATGCCGAAGGCGATCGCGTGCGGCGGATGAAGATGCGCGACCGCGCGCGCCGCGGGCCGGGCCGCATACACGGCGGTGTGCATCAGGGACTCCTTGGAGGGGACGTACCGCTCCGGCCCGGCGACCTTGTGGCCCGCGAGATCGATGGTCACGAGGTCCTCGGGCTCCGTGTCGCGCAGCGCCACGCCGCTCGGCGTGATGAGGAAGGTGTCGCTCGCTCCGACGCGCGCCGAGATGTTGCCGCCCGCGGCCGACACCAGGCCGCGGTCCCAGGTGACCCGGCAGAAGCGGGCGACGTCTTCGCGCAGGCGCCGCTCCTCCGCGCCCGCCACCGGCACGCCGGCCGTCGCCATCAGGCCGCCCTCCCGTACGCCGCCGCGAGGCCGCGCTCGGGCGAGCCGCGCGTGCCGCGCGCCACCTCGGCGGCGACGCGAATCGCCTCCAGCAGGTTCTTGTGGTCGGCGAGGTTCCTGCCCGCGATGTCGAAAGCCGTGCCGTGGCCCGTCGACGTGCGGATGAGCGGGATCCCGATGAGCAGCGTCACCACCCGGCCGAAGCCGACGAGCTTGACGGCCATGAGTCCCTGGTCGTGGTAGAGCGCGAGCGTCAGGTCGTAGACGCCGTCGCGGGCCTTCAGGAACACCGTGTCCGCCGGAAACGGCCCTTCGGCATCGATGCCGCGCTCCCGCGCCGCGGCGATCGCCGGGACGATCTCCTCCTGCTCCTCGCGACCGAAGGCGCCGCTCTCCCCGGCGTGCGGATTGAGGCCGGCCACGACGAGGCGCGGGCGCGCGATCCCCATGTCGCGCAGTGCCGCGTCGGCGAGCACGAGCCGATCGAGCACGCGGTCCTTGCGCACGTAGTCGCAGACGGCCCGGAGCGCCATGTGGTTCGTGAACAGCATCACCCGCATGCGGTCGACGACCATCACCATCGCGGGTCTGGAGCCGGTCAGCTCCCCCAGGATCTCCGTCTGGCCCTCGTAGGGGTAGCCGGCGGCGTGCATCGCCTCCTTGTTGAGCGGCGCGGACACCATGGCGTCGACGTCGCCGGCGAGCGCGAACCGGCCGGCCTCCCTGGTGTAGTGGACGGCCGCGGCGCCGTTGGACGCTCGCACCTCGCCCCAGCGGTGGGCGGCCAGATCGATGTTCGCGTAGTCGACGACGTCGAGGGTGCCGGGCCGTCCTTCCGCCTCCCCCGGCCGCGAGATCCTGCGCAGGGAGAGCCGGACGCCGGCCACGTCCATCGCGCGCTCGAGCACCCGGGCGTCTCCCAGGACCACCGGGACCGCCCAGGTGGCGGCCACCGGATCCGCCAGCGACCTGACGATGATCTCGGGCCCGATGCCCGCCGCATCGCCCATCGTGATCGCGACCCGTGGACGCGGCTCCATGCCGATCATTCCGGACACGCAACGGGCACGAGCCGGGGCTCGCCCTGTGCCGTCACGTGACGATAGATCGCCTCGATGCGGTCGAGCACGGCATCCCAGGCGTCGCGGCTCTCGGCCGCCCGGCGGGCGGCCAGCCCCAGGCGCTCGCGCTCGCGCGCGTCGCCGAGCAGCGCGACGATCGCGTCGGCGAACGCCGCCTCGTCCCCGTCGGGGACGACGCGGCCCGTGACGCCGTCCTCGAGGCCCTTCGCGGACCCCGCCGAGGCGACGATGGCCTTGCCGGCCGCCATGTAGTTGAGCAGCTTCATCGGGAACCCGGAGCGTTCGGCCCGGGGGCACACCGCGATCGCCGCCGCCGCGAGCCGCGCCCGGACCTCATCGTACGACCCGGCGCGGATCACCTCCACCCCCCGAACATGCCCCACGAGGCGCGCGGCCGCGCGGCCGTCGGCGTGAGTGACGAGGACGAGCCGGGCGCCCGGGACCCGAGCTTGCACCCGGGCGAACGCGCGCAGCAGGAATCCGAGGTTCTGGTACCCATCGAGGTTGCCGGCGTAGCACACGAGGCCGCCGTCGCCTCCCGGCGCGGGCGGCGGCCCGAGCTCCTCGGGGGTGCCGGCCGGGCCGATACAGGCGAGCCCCGCGGCCGTGACGCCACGCCGGCGAAGGAGCGCGCCCAGCTCGTCCGTCACCGCGATGCAGAAATCGGCCCGGCGCGGCACCTGGGCGTCGAGCGAGCGGCCGAGGCGGGCGGCCAGCCGGCGCACGAGCGGGTTCGTGAAGTAGAGCGGCAGCTCCTCGGCGAGCGCGCTGTGACCGTGGTACACGAGCGGGCGGCCGGTGAGGCGGGCCACCACGAGTCCCGCGATCGCCGCCTCGTAGTTATGAGCATGGACGACGTCGATCGGCTCGCGCGCGACGAGCCGCCAGAGGCGGCCCGTGAGCCAGAGGTCGCTGAGCAGACGGCCGACCCGCGGGCCGGGCGGCCCCGCTCGCCGGCCGCCGTAGGTCACGAGACGCACCACGTGCCCGCGCTCGGCGAGCCCGAGGGCCAGCTGGCGGACCAGCACCTGCGACCCGCGCGGGGCCGTCGCCGGCCCGGCCAGCAGGAGCGCGACGCGCATCAGGCGCCGGGCTCCAGGTAGCCGAGCGCCGTGAGGCGGTCGCGCACGTCGCGTTCGTCGGCTCGGTCGTACCCGAGGGGACGGCCGGCCGGCACCGGCACCGGGTCGGGGCCGAGCCGCGCCGGCGCCTCCAGGGCCGCACCGATCGGCCGTCCGTCGAGCGCCTCGGGCACCGGCACGCCGCCGAGCGCGAGCAGCGTGGGCAGGACGTCGACGATGTCCGCGGCCGGGAGCTCGCCGGCGGCACGCACGCCAGGTCCGGCCAGCACGAAGAGGCCATGGCGGCGGTGCGACCCGTTCATGCCGCTCCCCTTGCCGCCGCCGTGCTCGTGGGGTGCGAGCCGGCGGATGGCGGGCCCGGGCCCGCCGCTGCGCAGGCACGACGGCGTGTAGCCGTCGACGCGCGCGAGCTCGAGGAGGAGATCGGGTGCCGAGGAGACGAACGGACCTCGGTAGAGCTCCTCGCGCCGCCAGACGCGCCGCACGACCGCCCGCC
This sequence comes from Deltaproteobacteria bacterium, assembly GCA_005888095.1. Classification (GTDB taxonomy): domain Bacteria; phylum Desulfobacterota; class Binatia; order DP-6; family DP-6; genus DP-3. The sequence goes on from VBKF01000098.1 coordinate 25,714, forward strand.
CCGCCTCGTCGCGCCATGCGAGGAGCCCGCGCGCGATGTCGTCGCGCGCGCGGTCGTAGTCCGTCGGCTCGACCGTCCCCTCCGGCTCGCGGCCGCGCAGGTTGAGCCAGACGCTCGGGTGATAGTCGAGCTCTTCCGAGAACGCGACGGTGCGCCGCCAGTCGATGCCGCCGAGGCGATGGAGGCTTTCGAGCCGGCTCGCCGCAGCCGGCAGGCGGCGCACGAGCCCGCCGAGCAGCTGATGCGGGACCGCGCGGAGCACGATCCCGCGCCCCGCCCCCGCCAGACGCGCGACCGGCCCCGGCCGCGCGAAGGCGAGGAGGCCGCACTCGGCGAGGCCGCGGTTCAGGTGAACGACCCGGTCGCCGGCGCCGCCGCTGCCGTGGTCCGACACGACGGCCACCGCCGCGTCCACGGGCGCCGCGGCGAGCAGCTCGCCGAGCGCCGCGTCGAGCGCCTCGTAGACGCGCCGGACGGCGTCCGCGAACGGCCCGGGCGCATGGCGCGGCGAGTGCGGGTCGTGGAAGCGCCAGAAGTGGTGGGCCACGGTGTCCGACTCGCCGAAGACCACCATGAACCCGTCCCAGCGCTCGCGGCCGAGGAGCGTCCGGGCGAGCGTCGTACGCCGTGCGATGCCGTCGAGCAGGCGCCCGAGGGCGGTCGCGTGCCAGCCGGGCCCGGTCGCGATCTCCTGGAAATCGGCGAACGGCAGGCGGCCGACCAGGCGCGCGATCTCCGGGTAGAGGGCGCGCGGATGGACGAAGGAGCCGTCGATGGCCGTCGCGAGCGGGCTGTCGAACCCGCTCACCATCACGCCGGCCACGGGCTCGGGCGGATAGGTCGCCGGCACGGTGAGGACGGCGACGCGCCGGCCGGCGGCCGAGAGCCGCGTCCAGAGCGCCGGGGCGCGGCGATGGCTGCCGTTGACGAACCGGACGCGGTAGGTGCCGGGGACGCGCGCGCTGAAGTCGAAGATGCCGTGCCGTCCCGGGTTGACGCCCGTCACGAGCGACGTCCAGGCCGGGAACGTCGCCGGCGGGACGGTCGAGCGGAGCCGGCCCCACGCGCCACGCTTCATCAGCGCGGCGAGCACCGGCAGCCGTCCCTCGTCCGCCCATGGACGGACGAGATCCAGGCTGGCGCCGTCGAGCCCGATGACGAGGAGCGGCGCCGGCACCGGTCAGTTCACGTAGCCGAGCGCCCGCAAGCGTTCCGTCGTCGCGGCGTCGACGCCACGCTGCTCGCTCGCCCCTGCATGCGCCCGCGCCTCGAGCACCGAGCGGCCGAGCTCGGCGCGCATGGTCTCCTTCTGGGCCGGCTGAGAGGCCTCCAGGTTGGCGTGCTCGCCGGGGTCGCGGCCGACGTCGAACAGCGCCTCGGGCGGGAGCCCGCGCGGGTTCCCGGGATTCGCGCTGATGAACTTCCACTCGCGCGTGCGAACGGCCTGCAACACGTTGCCCTCGAGGTCCTCCTCCGCGAACACGCTCGCGCGGGCGGGGGGCGCGCCGCCGTCGAGCGGCAGCGGATGGCCCGGGAGCGCGGCCGGCACGGTGAGGCGGGCCGCGGTCAGGACCGTCGGGGCGATGTCGAGGCTGGTGGCGAACTCGTCGACCACCCGGCCCGCCCCGCCCGCGACCGGCGGCTTCACGATGATCGGCACGTGGATCTGCTCGTCGTAGAGCGTCGTACCGTGCCACCAGCCGCCGTGCTCCTGGAACTCCTCGCCGTGGTCGGCGGTGAGCACGATGAGCGTGCGGTCGTAGAGGCCGCGGGCGCGGAGGTCGTCGAGGAGCACGCCGAGCTGCTCGTCGAAATACGCGATCTCGCCGTCGTAGAGCTTGCGGTAGAGCCCGACCACCGACGCGGGGGGATTCGGATTCGCGACCCGCGCGTAGCCTTCGCCGTTGAACGGGTGGACGAAGTACGGGTCGTGCGGGTCCATGTAGTGGGCAAAGACGAAGAAGGGCTCCTGGCGCGCCGCGGGCGATGCGAGCCAGGCCTTCACGGCGGCGGTCACGACCTCGGCCGGCTGATAGTAGTGGTGCACGTCGACGGCGTGCGCGAAGAAGCGCTCGCGTACCAGGCGGAGCCCGTTGTAGAGCGTCAGCTGCGCCGCGGCCTCGCTCGCGCCGAAGAAGAAGCTCGGGGCGAGGTAGCGGAACTCGTCGAAGCCCTGCTGGAAGTTGAACGCCGCCGAGACGTTCACGTTGTCGGCGAAGCCGACCGTGTGGTAGCCGCCGCGCGCCAGCATCTCGGCGAGCGTGTCGACGCGGTCGGGCAGGATGTCGGCCTTGTGCACGGCACCGTGCGAGGCCGGGTAGAGGCCGGTCAGGATCGTCGCCACCGACGGACGCGTCCACGACGCCTGTGAAAACGCGTTCGCGAACCGGAGCCCCGCGGCCGCCAGCGCGTCGATGTGCGGCGCGCGCCCGCCGGTGTAGCCGTAGCAGGAGAGGTGGTCGGCGCGCAGCGTGTCCACCATGATCAGGAGCACGTTCGGCGCGCCGGCCGGCGCGGGCGTGCGCGCGGGCGCCGCCGGCGGGACCGGCGCAGGCACGAGACGGGCGGCACCCGCGGCGATCGCCGCGAGGAGGCCGGCGGCGAGGGCCGCGGCGCCCGGCCGTGTCACCAGCCGCCGGCGCGTCGCCATGCCGGACAGCGCCCGCCAGAGGGCGGCCGCGATGCCGACGAGTGCGAGGGCCGCGGCACCCTGAACGGCGAGCGGCACGAGGCCGGAAGGCACCTGCTCGAGGAACACGTCGCGGATCACCCGGAAGCGTCCGACGACGCCCGCAAGCCCGACGCCCACCAGGGCGAACGCCAGCGCGAAGCCGTCCGTGCCGACCACCGCCGCGAGAATCCCGAGCCCGAGTCCCCCCGCGCCGCCGACGAGCCCGTAGGCCAGGAGCGCCCAGGCGAGCGCGGGCGTCTCGCCGGCGCCGTGCGCGTGAAACCAGACGGCGAGCGCCTCGGCCCCGCCCACCGCCGCCCCTGCCACGAGCCCGCCGGCGAGCCCGGCGCCGACCATGCGTCCTCTGTCCATCACCGCGTCCCCTCCAGCAGCGCGTGGCCCTCCATCTCGGGCGGCACCGCCACGCCGAAGTAAGCGAGCGCGGTCGGTGCGAGGTCGACGATCGCCGCATCCACCCCCGCCCGCAGCGCGCGGTTCGAGAGGATGATGCCCGGCGTGTCGGCCACGTCGGACGCCGCGTGGTCGCCGCTCCACTTCTTGTCGTTCGGCTCGAGGAGCGCCGCCGGGATGCCGCCGAGCGGCGTACGCCACGAGGTCCGGTAGCCCTCGCGGAAGGCGACCTGCAGGTCGGGCCGGCGCGCGGGCGGCGCGCCCGGGAAGATGTCGGGGCCCTTGTAGACCTTCTGCACGATGTGGTCGCCGGTCGCGGGGTCGACCTCGGCCTCTAGGCCGCGCGCGATCGCGTCGAGCAGCGCGTCGTAGTCCGCTCCGGGAGCCACGATCCCTTTTCCCTCCCGGCCGCGCAGGTTCACGTAGATCTGCCCGGTCCCGAGGGCGTAGGCGCGGCTGCGGCTCCAGTCGACGCCCGGGAAGAAGTCGGCCTCGCGCTCGGCCGCCCGGACGTTGCCCTGCACGAGGAAGCCGTGGTCCCGCAGCCAGCTGTTGAGGTTGAGACCCGTGCGGTAGCTGTGGAACCCGTGGTCCGAGATGACGAGCAGGGTCGCGTCGGTGCCGAGCCGCTCCGTGACCTCGCCGATGATCGCATCCATGCGCTCGTAGACGCGCAGCACGGCGTCGCCGTAGCGCGCGGCGAGCACCGGGTCGTAGCGGGGGTGTGTCGGGTCGAGCAGGCGGTAGAACATGTGCGCCACCCGATCCGTCTGCGTGAAGGCCGACACGAAGAGATCCCAGTCGGGACGCTCGAGCTCGTGCAGGGTGCTGGCGCGCACTTCGTCCATCGTCCGATGGAGGTCGGTGAGGAAGGCTTCCTCGTCGACCCGCTCGGCGTTGAGCGACGCGGTGTCCTCGGACCAGCCGACCGTCTTGTAGGGACCGAGCGCCGCCGCCAGCTCGCCCGCGTACCCGGGGGGCGCGCTGATCGGCACGAAGGGTGCCGAGGGGGCGTAGTTGAGCGGCGAGAGGTAGATGCGCAGCGGCTCGGCCGAGACGACGTGGAAGCGGCAGAGCCCGGCGACCGACACGAGCGGCAGGCCGAGCGGTGCCACCACGGGAAGCCGAAAGGCGTACCAGGCGCTCCAGCCGCCGCGCGGCACGCGCTCCTCGCGGCCCGCGAAGCGCACGGTCACCGTCCCGGCGGCACGGTCGACGTGGAAGCCGAGATGAAGAGGAAGCGGCGGCCGGCCGTCGCCGCGCGGATCGGGCGGGCCAGGGATATCGGCCTCGGCGTCGTCACCGCGGAGCAGGAGCGAGAAGAGGCGCCCGCCGCCGGGATCCGCGTGCGTGCCGGGCTCGAGGTCGCTGGCAAGATACGTGAACGTGCTGTTCGTGCCGAGGAGGTCGGGGACCCCCAGGCCCGAGAGCATCCGCCCGCCGGGCACACGGTCCGGCGGAAAGGCGTACGGCACGCGCAGCACGGTGACCCGCACGCCGTGCGCCGCCGCGACCTCCCAGAAGGGCGTGCCTTGGCGGCGGCTGTACGCCTCGGCGTGCGCCGTCCGGAAGAGACCCCACAGGAAGCGCGGCGGCCGCACCCCCCCCGTGCCGACGTCGGGCAGGTAGGTGGCGGGATCGCGCTCCACGAAGTCGAAGATGCCGTGGCGCGCGGGCCCGGTCCCCGTGGCGAAGGTGGTCCAGGCGACGGGCGACTGGGGCGGGTTCGTGGATGCGAGCGGCCGGAACTCGCCGCGCTCGGCGAGGGCTTTGAGGTGCGGCAGGTGTCCCTCCTCCACCCAGCGCGAGAGGAGGCGCGGATCGACGCCGTCGAAGCCGAGGATCACGAGGCGCCGCCCCGCGTGCCGACTCGCCTCCCGCTCCCCACCGCAGCCGCTCGCGACCAGCAGGATCGCGAGCAGCGCACCCACCATGGCGCGCAGACCGCCTACTCCTCCGGAAACTCCCGGTCGAGCTCCGCCGCATCGCCGGTCACCCGGATGCCACGCGGCGAGAGCTTGTAGAGGTCCTGCGCTTTCCAGTGGAGGAACCGCTGCTGCTCGAGCTCCTTCACGTGCGGCGCCAGGGTCTCGTAATCCAGTCCGAGCCGTCCCGGCAGGGCGTCGCGCACGTGCAGGTACGGCGTCTCGGGGGCGGCGTCGTGGACCTGGCGATACGCGAGAAGGATCCGGCGCTTCAGATTCACCCCACCCCTCCCCTAGAGGCGGACAATATTCTCCCCGCCGTAGCCTTGCAAGGCGTTGCGGGTGTCGACGACGAGCGGCGCGGTCTCGGCCACGCTGCGGTAGTCGAACTCACGATGATCGGTCAGGACGACGACGCAGTCGACGTTCGCCAGGTACCCGTTCCCGAGCGGCAGCGCGTCGAGGCAGAGCCCCTCCTCGCGGATCGCGGGGATGTAGGGATCGCTGTACGACAGCACCGCCCCCTTCTCGGTCAGGACCTTCATGACGTTCAGCGCCGGCGACTCGCGGAGGTCGTTCACGCCGGCCTTGTAGGCCACCCCGAGAACGTGGACGCGCGAGCCGCGCACGCTCTTCTGGTGGCGGTTGAGCGCATCGGTGATCTTCTCCACCACGAAGCGCGGCATGCTCTCGTTGATGTGCCCGGCGAGCTCGATGAAGCGCGGCTCGAAGCCGTTCATCTTGGCCTTCCAGGAGAGGTAGAAGGGGTCGATCGGGATGCAGTGGCCGCCGAGGCCCGGGCCCGGGTAGAAGGCCATGAAGCCGAAGGGCTTCGTCTTGGCGGCGTTGATGACCTCCCAGACGTCGATGCCGAGCGCGTTCGACATGAGGGCCATCTCGTTCACCAGCCCGATGTTGACGCTGCGGAACGTGTTCTCGAGGAGCTTGACCATCTCGGCGACGCGGGTCGAGGACACCGGGACCACCCGCTCGACGCACTCGGCGTAGAGCGCCGCCGCCGCCTCCGTGCACGCGGGCGTGACGCCCCCCACGACCTTCGGGATGTTGCGCGTGTTGAAGTGCGGGTTCCCCGGGTCGATCCGCTCGGGCGAGAAGGCGAGGCAGAAGTCGCGGCCCACCCGCAGCCCGGAGGCCTCGAGCGCCGGCTGGACCACCTCCTCGGTGGTGCCCGGGTAGGTCGTGCTCTCCAGGATGACGAGCTGCCCCCGGCGCAGGTACCGCCGGATCTCGTTGACCGCCGCCACCACGAACGTGAGGTCCGGGTCCTTCGTCTTGCGCAGGGGAGTCGGCACGCAGATGTTGACGGTATCGACGTCCGCGATCGCGCCGAACTCGCTGGTCGCGACCAGACGACCCGCCGCGACCTGCTCCGCGACCTCGGCGTCGCCCACGTCGACGACGTACGAGCGGCCGGCCCTGATCCGCTCGACCTTGCTTCGGTCCACGTCGATGCCGGTCACGTGCAAGCCCGCGCGCGCGAACTCGACCGCGAGCGGCAGGCCGACGTAGCCGAGGCCGATGATTCCACAGTGCGCCTCGTGGCGGCGAATCTTGTCGATGAGCGTCTGCATCTCGTGTCCTCCTGTCAGCGATCGGTGCGCGGCGGGGAGGCGGAAGGGGCACCGCCTCGGCTCCCGGTCCTCGCGGCGGCGCCCCTTCCCCCCTGGACGGCGACGGCACCGTGCGCGCCGACGCCCGCAAGTGCTCGCGCGCTGGTGCAGCCGCGGAGCTAGCCGGCGACCGAAGCGGCGAGCGCGGGGGCGGAGCGCACCATCAGGTCGACGGTGTAGATCCGCATCAGCTGGAACGACAGCCGGTGCACGGAGCCGCCGTTCTCCAGCCGCGTGACGTCGGAGATCCGCTGCCGGATCGCGCGCCGGTCCCAGAGCTCCGCGCGCAAGTCGTCCGCGATCGCGTTCAGCACCCTGCCGGAGCGGAGGAACTCGAAGTTCCCCCAGCCGAACCGCGGCGGTCCGACGCGACCTCGGGTCGCGAAGTAGAGCCGCCAGCGGTAATCATCCATCTGCCTTCTGACCAGCCGCGAGAGCTCCTGCGCGATGACCGGCGCGCCGGCGGGCACCAGCGTCGCGGCGCAGCGAAAACGGAGCAATGCCGGGACGTGCCGGCCGAGCATCGCGCGGTTGAGGGTGTTGTGGATCTTCGTCTTGACGGGGATCCGGGTCGAGAGGGCGAGCAGCTCGCGATCGGTATACGGCAGCGCGACGTCGACGTCGGCGCGGCAGCTCAGGAGCTGCGCGTTGATGTACTGCGTGCCCCGCTGCTCGGTCACGAACGCCTCGACGAGCTCGTCGCCGGTGGCGACGCCGCGGTGCTCCAGTCGCCGGAGCGCCGCCTCGATGTCGGCGTTGACCGATGCGGCCGGGTCCGGCACCCCGTCCCAGGCTGCCGGCGCGAGATACCACGGCTTCGCCGCACGCCGGGTGAAGAGGAAGTCCCGCGCGGCGTGATGCCCGTTGGCGGATCCGACGGAGCGGCCCAGCAGTCCGGCGGCCACGGCCGCCATCTTCCGGGTGCCGCCCAGGACCATCGACGGCCCATAGTGGCCACCCAGCACCTCGCCGTACACGCCGGCGGAGACCGAGCTGACCCCCGCCTCCCCCAGCACCGCGCCCGCCCGATGCCAGTGGGGAAACAGGACGTTCTCGACACGGGCGAAGCCCCGCTCGAGCGCGCCGAGGTCGTAGATCGCCTCGCCGAGCGGCTCCCGATGCAGCGCTACCTCGGCCCACCGGCAGATGCGCTCGACGAGCCCGAGCTCCCGACTCCCCAGGTCCCCGTGGGTGTACGCCAGGAGCCGGTCCGGTCCCACCTGCTCGAGCATCGCCGCGAAGAGGGTGCGGGAGTCCCACCCGCCCGACATCATCACGGCATGGCGCCCGGGTGCGGGCAGGCTTCGCCGCACCGCACCGCCGAGGGTGCTCCACGCCTGCTCGACGACGTCCCGATTCCCGTCGGTCTCGCCCGGGCTCGCGCTCGCCCAGAGACCGCTCGTCTCGCGCACGGACAGCCGGCCGCCGGCCGGCTCGTAGCGCAGGACCTGTCCGGGGAGGAGCCGGCGCACGTCCTTGAAGTGGGTCCGACCCTCGAGCGTCCAGTACCGCTCGAGGACCTCGAGGATGCCGATCAGGTCGACGGAGGCGCCGGTGATGCGCGCCAGCGGGCGCAGACGGCTGCTGAAGAGGAGTCCACCGTCGACGACGCAGTAGTACAGCGGGAAGGAGCCGGTCCACTCCGTCGCCAGGTGCCAGGCGCCCGATCGCGGGTCGATCGCGGCGACGTTGCCCTTGCACGTCGGCTCCAGATCGAGCTCACCGGAGCGCAACCGATAGAAGCAAGGGGCGTCGCCACGGGCGAAGTCCTCGGCCAGCCGGTAGATCGACAGCTCGCCGTCGACGGCGAAGTGACCGCCCCCGGGTGCGACGTGCAGCGCCGACCTCGACCCGAAGGCGTGCCCCCCGAGCATCCCGCCCGCCGTGTGCACCGCCTCGCTCTTCCCGTACGTGGCCGCAAAGTCCGCGCGCAGCGCCTCGTAGAGGGCAGGCGGGCACCCGACGCCGCCGAATATCCCAGGCATGTGTTTCTACCGTTCCTCGGAGTAAGCGAGACCGGCTCTACTCGACGTAGCCCAGGTCCTCGAGACGCTTGCGGACCTCGGCCTCCTCCTCCTCGGTGTAACCGGCATCGTCGTGCGGCTCGGCCGGCTCCTTCTTGGGCTCCTCCGGGCGCCGCTCAGGCATGACCCGTTCTCCTCTCCTCGTCGACCTCGCAGGCAGCCAGCCCGGCCTCGATCCGCTCGCGCAGGCCCTCGAGCCCCCGTCCGATGAAGACCGCCTGGCTCTCTCCGCCCGCCTCATCCAGCCGGATCCAGGTGATCTCGTGCCGGCCGCACGTGAAGTTGAAGAGCGCGTGCCAGTCGCGCCCGGCGAAACGCACGATGCCCTTCGCCCGGAGCACGCCGCGCGGCAGCCGCGTGAGGAACCGCTCGAACGCCTCCTGACGGAGGGGACGCGCGGAGCGGTAGACGAAGCTGCCGATGCCGTCGGCCTCGAGATGATTCGCCGGCTGCCGGGCGAGCGCGCGGTAGGTCGCCACGCCGGTGGCGAAGAGCACGTCGCTGTCGAGCGCCCCGCGCACCGTCGGGAAGCGCTCGGCCCGCGGGTTGAGCTTCGCGAGCCGCCGCTCGACGGCGGCGAGCGCGGCGCCGTCGACCAGGTCCGTCTTGTTCACGACCAGGAAGTCGGCCGCCTCGATCTGGGCGCGCGCGACGGCGGCCTCGGCGAGCTGGCGGCCCACGTTGGCCGCGTCGACGACGGTGATGATGCCGTCGAGCCCGAGGCCCGCGTTCTTCACGCGGTAGGCGAGCGGCTCGGGGTCGGCGAGGCCGGTCGATTCGATGATCACGAGGTGCGGCCGCGTGGTTTCGATGATCTCCTGGATGGCGAGGTCGAAGCGGTAGTCGTCGATCGAGCAACAGATGCAGCCGCTGGAGAGCTCGACCATCTTCTCGACGTTCGCGAGTCCGGTGATCACCTTGCCGTCGATCCCGACCTCGCCGATCTCGTTCATGATCACGGCGACGGGCTTGCCCCGAAGGCCGTGCGCCAGCACGTGCCCGAGGAGCGTCGTCTTCCCGCTGCCGAGGAAGCCGGTGAGGATGTCGACGGCAACCGTCCGCATCAGACCAGCGGGCGGCCCGCGAGCCCCTCGGGCACGGGCTGCCCGAGCAGGTGGAGCAGCGTCGGAGCGACGTCGTAGATCGAAACGTCCGGGAGCGCGCCGCGGAGCGGCGCCGGCGCCCCGGCCGTGGAGAGCACGAAGATGCCGTACCAGTCGTGGTTCGCCTCGTCGGGGCCGGTGTCGTTCTCGAAGGTGTGGATCCCGCCCGTGCCGACCGCGCCGACCGAGCGCCAGTCGAGGTCACCGAAGTAGACGATCAGGTCGGGCGCGACGCCGGTCACGCGGCGGTAGATGTCCTCGGGCCGGTAGGCCTTCGAGCCGATGTTGCGCCCCGCCGGGTCGGCGATCGCCTCGATGCCGGCGATGAGATCGGACCGCACCCGCTCGTAGTCCCCCGGGTCGATCGTCCCCGCCGGCTCGCGCCCGCGCACGTTCATGAAGAGCCGCCCGTAGTAGCCGCCGTCGCCCCAGGCGCGGGTGCGCGACCAGTCGATCGGCACGCGGGCGATGGGCGTCGGCTTGGTGGGCGTGGTCGAAAGCGTGAGATGGCCCTCGCGCATGAGCCACTCGTTGAAGCAGATGCCGCCGTCCATCTTCTTGGCACCGTGGTCCGAGACGACCGCGACCAGCGTCCCGGCCGGGCAGGCCGCGAGCAGCTCGGCGAGCTCGCGGTCGACGTACCGGTAGTAGTCGAGGATCGCCGACTCGAAGGGGTTGCCCGGCTCGTAGCGGTGGTGCGCTCGGTCCATGTAGCTCCAGAAGCCATGGTGGATGCGGTCGACCCCCATCTCGACCAGCATGCAGAAGTCCCACGCTCGCGTGCGCAGCAGGTGCTTGGCGAGCCCGAGATGCTTCGCGGTCTTCTCGTACACGCGCCGGAGGAGCCCCGACTTGTCCGTGGTGCGGAAGTCCTCGACGTCCAGGACATAGCCGTCGGTGACGCGCTCGACCTCGGCCTTCAGCCCCGGCGGGTAGGTGTACGCGCTCGCGCTCGACGGGGTGAGGAAGCAGCTCACCATCTCGCCGTTGAGCGGCGAGGGCGGATACGTCTGCGGCACGCCGAGCACGAGGCACCGGAGTCCCGCGCTACCGAGCCAGTCCCACAGGCGCGGCACCTTGACGAGCGCCGAGTTGGCGAACGCGTAGCCGTCGTAGGAGTGATCCTTTCGATTGCGGAAGCCGTAGAAGCCGAGCTCGCCCGGGTCGTGGCTGGAGACCATCGCGGTCCAGGCCGGCACCGTGATGGGAGGGTTGGTCGAGACGAGCCTCGCGTGTGCGCCGCGCGCGATCAGGTCCGCGATCGTCGGCAGCTCGTTCCGCCAGCGCTCGAACACGAGGGCCGGCGCCGCGGAGTCGAGCCCCACGACCAGCAGCTTCGAAAACGACATGAGAGCGCGGCCCGACGTCTAGCCAAGATCATCCGCGGTCGCAAATCGGGCCGCCAGCCGAGCCGGGCGCCCCCGCTCCCGCGCACGAGGCCTCGGGTTGTAGAAGCTCGACTCGAGATGGAATCTCCGCGCGCGCCGCGCGCGCGGCCGAGCGCAGCGAGCGGGGAGTGAGGACCCGGCGGGCTTTGCCCGCCGGGGCGAGGGGCGGAGCCCCTCGCTGATCTAATCCGCCGGCGCAGGCGCGAGGCCGCGCATGCGCGCCGCGAGCTGCCGATAGCCGTCGAGGTCGGCGCGGCCGATGAAGAGCGTCTTGGCGATGCCGTACCCGGACTCGCGGGCGAACACGACGAGCAGGATGAGCGCGGCGGTGCTGTACGAGACCGCGGTGGAGACGGCGGCGCCCGCGATGCCCCAGCGGGGAATCAGGACCCAGTTGAGCCCGACGTTGATGGCGAGCGCGGCCCCGGCGGCGACGATGTTGACCTCCTGGCGGTTCCGGCTCGTGAAGTTCCGCGTGAGGATCAGGTAGAGCGAGATCATGACGATGCCCGGCAGCATGAGCCGCATCGGCAGGACCGCGGCGGCGTACCGCTCGCCGAACAGCAGCCGGATGGCGAGGCCGCCGAAGAGCTCGTAGCCGAGCGCGACGAGCACCGTGATGAAGAGCGTGTGCCGGCAGACGGCGGAGGTCTGCGCGTGCGCGTCGCGCTCGCCCGCGGCCGCGAGCCGCGGATAGAGCACGGTGCCGGTGGCGTCCGAGATGCGGAGCAGCAGCAGCGCCAGGTTGGTGGCGACGGCGTAGAAGCCCACCTGCACCGGGTCGAGCAGGAAGCCGATCATGTACTGATCGATCCGGAAGTGCAGCGTCGAGGCGAGCGTCTGGAGATACGACTTGCTGCCGAACGTCATCATGTCGCGCGCCAGCTCCGGGCGCCACGTGAGTCTGAGCGGCGCCGTGCGGTGGACGCGCAGGGCGAGCCACACGGTCACGCCGACGACGACGAGCGTCTGGATGACGATCGCGCCGGCGAGGCCGGTGCGCAGCCAGACCAGCGCGATCGCCATGCCGACCAGGCCCAGCACCGTCGGCGCCACCTGCTGGAAGTTGTACTCCCGGAAGCGCTCCTCGGCCTGCAGCACGGCGGAGAAGAAGCCCTGCAGCAGCACGAAGGGCAGCAGCACCAGCACGGGGATCACGGTGATCGGCGGCGCCCCCTTGAGGAAGTGCGCGAGGAGCCATCCGCGGGCGAGATAGCACGCCAGCGCGAGGCCGCCGCCGAGTCCGAACGCCAGCCAGAGCGAGTGCGAGGCGACGTCGGACCCTGACGCGCCGCGCCGCCGCATGAAGTACACGTTGGCCTGCGGGATGCCGAGCTTCACGAAGTTCGAGAGCGTGATCGGCAGCAGGGTCAAGAGCTGATAGAGCCCGCGGTCGTGCGGACCGAGCATGCGGGCCGTGATGACGCTCGTGCCGACGCCGAGACCGGTCGCCAGCATCTGCGCGCCGAAGACCCCGGCCGAGTCGCGAACGAATCGCCCGACGCGCGGCTCAGCCATCGATCTGCTCGCCGAGCGGTGCGGAGGCGCGAGCCGCCCGCAGCGCGTAGAGACCGTACTCGCCCTCGCGCAGCACCGGCTCGCACTCGCCGCTGATGAAGGCCTGCCACAGCCGCCCGACGGCCGCCTCGAACGGGTCGCCGGCAGCGGCGAACGCCGAGAGGTCGACCGCCACGTGGCTCACGCCGAGCCCGCGGGCCGTGTCGGCGAGCGCCGCCGCCGAGTCGATGGTGCGGTAGTCGATGAGACCCTGCTCCAGGTAGCTCGCGAGGACGAACGGCCGCTCGATGTAGTAGGGATGGGGAATCTTCTCGAGCACGAGCACCCGTCCCGCCGGCGGCACGGCGACGTTGGCCCGCTCCCAGAAGGCGTAGCGCGGCGAGTAGCGGCGGAGGAACTCCTCGGGCGCGAGGCGGCCGACGGCCACGCGCAGCTGATCGGGCCAGAGCGTGCCCAGGTAGCGGCCGATGAGCGTCAGGTTGCCGGCGATCGTGAGCGCGACGACGGCCGCCGCCAGCCGGCGCCCGAGCAGCGTCGAGGCCGCCGGGACGGCGGCGGCCAGCACGAGGGCGATGCCCGGCAGCACGTACCGGGGATGTGCCCAGGCGCCGGTGGAGACGATCGCGGCGTACGCGAACCCGATGCCGGCCACGGCGAGCGCCTGCGCGCGCCGCCGCCGCACGAGCAGCAGGGCCGGGACGAAGGCCAGCATGAAGGGGCTGACGTCGAGCGTGGCGCGCGCCGCGTTCTCGAACGAGTCGGGGTGCATGGTGAGGTCCCAGGGGAAGCGCGCCACGGCGAGGCCGGCATACGGCTCGCCGTCGCGGCGCGCCGCGTAGATCGACTGGTACTGGCGGTAGTAGTCGGCGAGGTACTCGCCCGCCGCCGGGCTCCAATGGCGCCCGCCGAGGAGCCGGTAGCCGAAGGGGTAGATCGGGTTGCCGGTGTCGACCGCGTTGCGCACGTAGCAGGGGCTGGCGGCGAGGAGTGCGGGCAGGCCGAAGCCGATCACCAGGGCGGCCGCGCGCCCGGGCGGGACGGTCCGGCGGAGCAGGAGACCCGCGAGGGCGAGGCCCAGGAGCGCGGGCACGAGGAGGCCCATCACCTTGCTCGCGCCGGCGAGCCCCGCCATGAGGCCCGCGCGGCGCACGTCGGCGGCGCGGCCGCTGGCCGTCCAGTCGAAGAGGGCCGCCATGGCGAGGGCGGCGTAGAGCACGACCGGCAAGTCCGAGCCGGCGTGCGTCATCATCGACCAGGTGATGGGCAGCGTGAAGAACAGGGCGCCCGCGGCCGGCCCGCACTCCGCACCGAGGTGACGGCGGGCGAGCGTGCCGAGCGCGATCCCGGTGAGCACGCCGAAGGCACCGTTCAGGAAGCGCGCGAGCGCGCCGCCGGAGAGCGCAAAGCCGATCGCGAAGACGAAGTTCTGCAGGAACTGCATCTGGCCCCAGAAGCTCCAGGGCGTCGGCACGAGCCCTCCCGCGGCGGCGTAGAGCCGGGGGTAGGCGAGCTGGTACTTCGTCTGATCGCCGCCCACCGGCGGCGCCACCATGGCGAGCGATTCGGCGAGCAGGAGGGCGCCGCACACGGCGAGGAACGGCCACGCCGCCCGCACCCGCGTCCGGTCGACGGCGCGGAGCGCCCGGGCCAGGTCCTTGCGGCCGAGGACGACGGCCGCCAGGCCCACGAGCGCGATCGGCACCGGGCGGAGCACGTCGAGCTCGGCGAGGCCGAGCCCGACCGTCGCCACCATGCCGAGACCCACCGCCACGCCGGGGACGAGCCACTCCGCCTCCTCGGCGGGCAGCGCCGCGAGCGCCCGCAGGCAGACGAGCCCGCCAGCGGCGGCGGCGACCAGGACGAGCGCGAGGAGCCCGAGGTCGATCATCGGGTGCTCAGGACGCCGAGGTAGCCGAGCCAGTAGACGAGGTAGACGAGGCCCGCCCAGGCGCCGAGGACGAGGCGCAGCGTGTGCCGCGCCGAGGCGGGCGCCGCCGCCCGGGCCTCAAAAGACGAAGGGAACGATACGCTTGGTTCGAGCTGCATAGCGCCAATACTCGGGAAAGGTGCGCGCCAGCGCGTCGTCTTCGAGCTTCACCCGGAGGGCGAGCACGAGGACGGCGAGCGGGACGAGTACGAGGATCCACCGGCAACCGAGCGTGAGCGGGGCGCCCACGGCGATCGCCGCCTGCGCGAGGTACATGGGGTGCCGGAGGCAGCGGTACGGGCCCTGGGTGACGAGCGGGACGCCGGCGCGCGGTTCGATGAAGGGTGAGAGCGCGTCGCCGAGCGCGCGCCCCGCCAGCCGATAGCCGAGCACCCCGAGCGCGAAGCAGACGGCGCCGGGTGCCCGCCCGGTCTCCGCGCCGCCCGCGAGCGCGCGCTCGAGCGGCGCGCCGGCGAGGAGGGCGTAGAAGAGCAGGTGGTGCAGGTTGACGAGCCAGATCGGCTCCCCGGGCGTCGCCCGCGCGGGCTCGACCGGCGGCGCTCCGGGGTGACGCACCCGCACCAGGAGCGCGCCCAGCAGGCCCGCATATACGGCACCCCAGATCACGACGCCTCGCGCACCTCCCCGGCCGCCTCGCGCCGGAGGCCGTGCACGAGGGCGACGGTCGCCGCCAGGCACGCGAGCTGCCGCCCCCACACCCCGAGCGCCTGCGGCGTCAGCAGGCTCGCGACGAATGCGGCGCGCCCCGAGGAATCGATGATCACCCCGTCGAGCACCGGGGTCGGAGCGAGGTAGTACGCACCGGAGAGCGGCCAGAGGAACCGCCCCCCGTAGGGCGGGACGGCGTCGACGGTGAGGTAGTCGAGCAGGAGGTGCGAGGCGTAGAGCAGCGCGGCCCAGGCGGCGGCGCGCACCACGACCGCCCGCCGGCGGCCGCCGAACCCGGCCGCGAGCGCCACCGCCGCGCCCACCGCCCCCACCGCCGCCAGCGTGTGGGTCACGCCGCGATGATAGGCGCCGGCGTGGCCCATGACGAGGCCGGGCAGGAAGTCGAGGTCGGGCCCGTTGGCGAGGGCCACCGCCGCGAGGAGCAGCGCCGGGCGGTGCGGGCCCGGCGACCGGACGACCTCGTAGCCGAGGTAGCCGGCGGTGGTGTGGGCGAAGGTGAGCGCCATGCGCCTCAGGACGCGCCTTCGGCGGGCGCGCGCGCGATGGGCGCCTCGGCGCCCTCGGCGGGCCGCGGCAGCGCCGTGACCACGGCCGCGCGCCGGCGGCGGCCGAGGACCAGGCGCATGCGGACGAGGAAGAAGAGGTTGCCGAACCCGTCCCGCCAGATGTTCAGCTTGCTCGTGCCGATCCGCTCCCCGTAGTAGATCGGCATCTCGAGACAGCGCAGCTCCGGATGTGTGAAGGCGAGGATCTTGAGCTCCTCGGAGAGCGCCATGCTGTCGCTTCGCGGCCCGATCTTGCGCAGGACCTCGCGGCGGAAGACCCACATCCCCGACTGCGAGTCGATGATGAACTTGAAGAAGAGGCACATCATCGCCCCGGAGAGGATGGCGTTGCCGAGCAGGCGGATCGGGCTCTTCGCCTGCCCGCTGCGCGAGTACCAGCGCCGGGCGGTGATGAAGTCGAGCTTCTCCTCGACCAGCACGTAGAGGAGCAGCGGGATCGAGTCGGGCGGGTAGGTGCCGTCTCCGTCCATGGTGACGACGATGTCGCCGCGCGCCGCCGCGAAGCCGGTCTTGTAGGCCCGCCCGTAGCCCTTCCGTCCCTCGAAGACGACGCGCGCCCCGAGCTCGCGCGCGACCGCCGCCGTGCGGTCGGTCGAGGCGTTGTCCACCACGAGGACCTCGTCGACGAGGGCCGGCATCTGCGCCAGCACGGCGCGGATGCCTTCCTCCTCGTTGTGGCACGGGATGACGACCGAGATGCGATTGCCGCGATACATGCGGACCTCCTCCGTCGAGACCGACGGGAAAAGGGTTGCGGGAATGCCGGCGGCCGGGGGCGCGCGGGTGCCGGAGGCGAGCGCGCGTCAGCGGGCGAGCGCGGGACGCTCCGCGGGCTTCTCGCTCGCGCAGGCCGCGAGCGTGGCGGGTCGGGGCTGCCGCCCGGTGACCCGGCGCCACGCCTTGCGGAGCTTGAGGCTCGACCACTCCTTCAGGACGGCGGGCATCATGCGCGGGTTGAACAGGATGTTGATGGTGAGGAAGCACTCGTAGGTGCAGAAGCACTTCGACTCGCGGATGAACCGGCGTGACGCCTCGGCTTCCCGGCTGAACCAGATCTTCCGGAAGTCGTAGCCGGCGTCGCGGACGTTGCCGAGCTTGCGGTCGATCAACAGCTCGCACGGGTAGACGTCGCCGTTCGCGAACATCGCGCCGCCGAGGTTCCCGCCGTAGCAGGGGATCTGGTACTCGTTCGTGCGCACGATCTTGGCGATCAGCTGGTGGCGCACGATCCGCTTGGCGTTGATGAAGTCGGCGAACGGGAAGTGGTCGTAGCCGGAGAGCGATCCCGACTTGTACTCGCGCTCCATGTGGTCGGCGTAGCGCTCGTACTTCTCGACGTTGAAGAACTTGGCCGCGGGTTCCTTCGGGCTGCCGCGGGTGAGCAGCGTGAAGACGGTGTCGACGTCGAGGTTCTTCCGGAACCACTCGTAGTTCTCGAGCAGCACGTCCTCGTTGTGCTTGGACACCGTCGTCTCCACCTGCACGCTGAAGTTCTTGTAGTGCTTCTCGATGTCGCGCAGCGCCTTGTAGGTCTCGACCGACCGCTTGAAGAGGCCGGGGAAGACCCGGATCTCGTCGTGCAACGCGCCGACGCCGTCGAGCGACACGTCGATGTGGAGGTCGAGCTCAGGACAGGATTCGCACAGATCCTTGACGATGGAGATCGTCCGCGCCGTCGTGCTGCCGTTGGTCGGGATGCCGACGTTCCGCACCCCGGTGTTCTTGTGGAAGATCTTGACGATCTCCCCGATGTCCTTCCGGAGGAAGGGTTCCCCGCCCGTGGGGAGGAGGAACATGAGACTCCCCTTCCCCATGCTCGCCGTCACCTTGTCGATCTCCTCGAGCGACAGCTCCTGCTTGCGGTACGTCATCGAGGGCTCTTCCCAGCCGGGGTGCGCGCCGTCGGCGAGCAGGCAGTGCTTGCACTTGGCGTTGCACGCGTCGGTGATGAAGTAGACGAGGTACACGGGAAGCTGGCCGCGTTTCACGAACATCTTCCGGCCGTGCTTCAAGTAATCGAGGTATCCCATCGCCCTGCTCCTTGCCCGCTCCGGCGGCTGCGGTCAGTACCGCCGGCCGAGCGCGTAGGTCAACATGCCGACGCCGCTCCCGATGCCGACCACGACCAGCTCCAGCCAGAGGAGCGGCGCCACCGCCACCGCCCTCCCCCAGCCGTCGCTGGTGCGGATCGCGTCGAGGAAGCTTGCGTTGAGAACGATCGCCGCGGCGAGCGCGACGAGCCCGACCGCCCCGAGCGCCGGCGCCCCGAGCGCCGCCGCCGCGCCGAGCGCAGCCGTGGCGGCGAGCGCCACGGGTACGCTCGCCATGTAGCTCGCGGGGACCGAGGTGTTGTTGCGCGCGAGCTCCGCGCGATGCCGGAGCTTCAAGCGCGTCAGCGCAACCGCGCGCAGGAAGTCCGTCCGCAGCAGCCCCGCCAGCGAGTACCGCTTGACGTGCTCCACCTCGAGCTCGGGCTGGACACGGATGCGGATGCCGAGCCGGGCGAGCTTCTGGCCGAAGGCCGTGTCCTCGACGTTCGGGTTCCCGTAGCCCTCGTCGAAGCCGCCGGCGCGCACGAAGGCATCGCGACGGATGGCCGCGGCCGTGGTGTAGAAGAGCGGGACGTCGCCGGTCTGGCGCGCGTAGGTCCACCGCATCCACAGGTTCTTGTACTGGCTCACGAGGTCGCGATGCCGCATGACGGCCGCCTGCACGCCGATGAGCCCGTCGACGTCCCCCCGGGCGTAGCGCTCGGCCAGGCGGGCGAGCGTGTCGGGTGCGACCATGACGTCCGAGTCGATGAAGAAGAGGAGCGCGCCGCACGCGGCGCGCGCACCCACGTTGCGCGCGGCCGCGGGACCCACCCGCCCCGGCGTCGGCACGACGTGGACCGGGAAGTTCGCGGCGATGGCCGCCGACTGGTCGGTCGAGCCGTCGTCCACGACCACCACCTCGAAGTCGACGAACGTCGACTGGAAGAGGCGGGTCAGGCACTCCGCGAGCGTGGCGGCGGCGTTGTAGACGGGGATCACCACCGAGACCGCGGGGGCGCCATGGGCCGCGGGCCGACGGCGCGCGAGCCAGCGTGCCATCGAGGTGACGCGGCTCCAGCCGTGCTCGGAGTCTTCTGGTCGGGGATCGGTTCCGTTCGGACGCATGGTCAGTTCTTCCCGGCCGCGGCGAGGAGCATCCCGCTCATCGCGCTGTCGAGCCTTCGGGCCAGCGCCTCCGTGCGCGCGGGGTCCCGGGCGGCGAGATCCTCGGTCTCATCGGGGTCGCGCGCCAGGTCGAAGAGCAGCCGTTCGCCGCGCGACGTGGTGATCAGCTTGTAGCTCCCCTCGTAGAGGACGCGCATGGCGCGGTCGTACGCCCCGCCGTACTGCGCGACGAGCCACGGGTTGATGTCCTCCTCGGCGACGCTCGCGTGCGTCACGTCGAGCAGCGGCTCGCCCTGCACGCCAGCCGGCACCTGGGCGCCGGCGGCGGCGAGCGCCGTCGGCAGCACGTCGATCAGCTGCACCGGGCGGTCGGTGCGGCCGCGCGGCCGGCCGGCGCCCGGGAACTTGACGACGAGCGGCACGTGGAGGAGCGGCTCGTAGAGCATGCGGCCGATGTGGCCCACCTGCCCGTGCTCGCCGAGGCACTCGCCGTGGTCGGCGGTGACGACGACGAGCGCCGTCTCGTAGCGGCCGCGGGCGCGCAGCGCCGCGAGGAGCTCGCCGAGCGCCGCGTCCATCTGGAGCAGCTGCCCGTCGTAGTTGGCCGCGATGAAGGCGCGCTCGGCGTCGGTGAAGTCGCGGACGGCATGCGTGTAGAGGTTGGTGTGGGCGAGCCGGGCCGCGCCCGCGAGCCCGCGGCTCCAGCGGTCGTACGGCGCCGGCGCGAGCCATGGCTCGTGCGGCTCCATGTAGTTGAGGAAGAGGAAGACCGGGCGGCCGGCGGGCGCGCGGTCGAGCCACGAGAGCGCCGCGGCGTTGATCTCGTGCGCGCTGCGGAAGGACTTGAGGCAGAAGCCCGGGGCGAACTGCTGCGCGAAGTGGACCACGTGCGGGCGGACGTGGAAGAGGAGGCCCGGGGCGTCGTCGTAGTGCCCGAAGCCCTGCGCCACGCCGAAGCTGCGGTAGAGGTAGGAGAAGTTGGCGGCGAAGGCGGCGGTGCGGTAGCCGCGGTCGCGCAGCGCCTCGGCCAGCGTCACCCGCTCCTCGGGAAGCGGAAAGGCGACCCGCCGATGGCCGTCGATCGACCGGCCGGGCAGGAAGCCGCCGGCGAGATGGGCGCCGTGGCGGCTCGGGTACATGCCGGTGAACAGCGACGCGTGGGCCGGCAAGGTCCAGGCGGCCGGCGAGTGCGCCTGCGTGAACAGGAGCGCGTCGGCGGCGAAGGCCGTCAGGTGGGGCGACGTCTCGCGCCCGTAGCCGTAGGTCGAGAGGTGATCGGCCCGCGTGGTGTCGAGGGACACGAGGATCACGTCGGGCGCCCCGGCCGGCGGCGGGAGCGCGGTCGTGATCGGATCTTCGAGCGGTGCGCTGGCGAGCGGGTGGCCGAGGAGCGCCGCCGCGAGCGCGCCGCCCGCGACTTCGAGCCCCAGCCGCACGCCGCGACGCGCGACCAGGAGGCCGAGGGCCCGGTCGGCGGCGACGCCGAGCAGCGGCAGGACGGCCAGCAGGACCGGCAGGCTCCGCTCGCCGAGGAGCGCGCCGTGCCGCACGTCGAGCCCGAGCTCGCCGAGGGCGACGGCCGCCGTCGCCACCAGCGCCAGGTGGACGAGGACGAGGCTCGGGCGCTCCTGCTGCCCGGCGGTGCCGGACAGCCGCACGCCCAGGGCCGCCGCGGGAGCCGCGAGGACGACGAAGAGGGCCTCGGCCCCGAAGCCCGGCGGCTGATAGACGCGGAGGAGGCCGTAGACCGCCGTGAGGGCGAGCGCGAGCGGCGCGCCGTCGCCGATCGCCGCGCCGAGCCCCATCCCGGCGAGCCCGGCGATCGCGACGTCCAGCGCCGCGATCCGCAGGCTCACCGCTCCCGCCACGAGGCCGCCGGTCGTCCAGTTGAGCACCGCCTCGACCGCCCACCAGATCGCGCCGACGGCGGCGCCCGAGGCGAGGCCGCGGCCGGCGGCTCCGAGCACGCCGCGCATTCCTACTCTCCCTGCCCGAAGCGGTAGATGACGTTGAAGGTGGGGCGCTTGCCGTTCAGATGCGTCACGATCGCCATCCCGATGCCGAGGAGGCCCCAGAAGAGGATCTGGACGGGCGGGTTGTAGAAGGCGTTGAAGTTCGCCATCGAGACGAGGAAGCCGAGGCCGGAGGAGAAGATGGCCCACAGCACGAGCGCGAGCCGGTGGTCCTGGACGCGCCGGCTGCCGTCGTAGATCGCGGCCAGCGCGGCGCCGATGACCCACATCATCAGCGCCCAGCCGACGAACCCGGCGCGCAGCATGAGGGTCAGGTGCATGTTGGCGCTCTGCGCGCGGTGAGGCGCCACCTCGCCGGGGCCCTCCACCTGCACGATGCTCACCGCGCCCTTCCCCGGCTCGGGCCCGGCCAGGGCCCGGTGGCTGCGGACCTCGGAGGAGATCGTCGCGCCGGTGAGCGACACGCGGCGCGCCCACTCGGCGCGGATCGCGCCCGGTGAGAGCCGGAGCGATCCGGTCAGCATCAGCAGCCCCACCACCAGGACACAGCCACCGGCGAACACCCTGAACGTCCGCCGCGACGCCCGCCAGGTGAACACCGAGCCCGTGATCCACAGCGCCAGCAGGCCGGTGCGGCTCTGGGTGAGGACGATCGCGACGATGACCAGCG
This sequence comes from Deltaproteobacteria bacterium, assembly GCA_005888095.1. Classification (GTDB taxonomy): domain Bacteria; phylum Desulfobacterota; class Binatia; order DP-6; family DP-6; genus DP-3. The sequence goes on from VBKF01000098.1 coordinate 47,369, forward strand.
TCGTGCAGATCAGCCAGAAGTCCCGCTCCTCGCGCCGCTCCGCGCCGGCGAGCTCGACCAGCACGAGCGGCACCCCGAGGACGAGGTAGGCGGCGAGGACGATCGGGCTGCCGAGGGTGGAGGCGATGCGCGGCGTGCCCGGGTGCGCGAGCAGCGCCCCGCCCGTGGTCGGGTGGGTCTCGAGCGCGATCTCGAGGATGCCGAGCAGCGACACCGCCACCGCCGCCAGCGCGACGACGCGCGTCGCGCGCACCACGAAGCGATCGTTCACCTCCCCGCTCACGACGAGGAAGACGAGGAGGAAGCCCGAGGCGCTGAAGTAGGCGACGTCGCGCAGCCGCGGCAGGAGATCGCCCCCGAAGAGTCCTGCGAGGGCCGAGAACAGCACGAAGCAGACCATCGGCCGGTTGGTGGGTGTCCGGTACAGGTAGAGGCGGTGGGCCGGGATCTGGCGCACGAGCGTCGTCACCGCGAGCAGGAGCCCCACGGCCTCGAAGGGCGACAGGTTGAACCCGCCCAGCGGGACCTCGAACGGCTCCTTGAAGAGCGCCGGCGCGAACGATGCGCACAGGAAGATCAGGCCGAGCACGACACCGAGCGTGAGCCAGCGGTTGAGCAGCTTCACGAAGGTGGCGGCCACCAGCCGGAAGTCCAGCCAGAAGCTGCGGTTGCGGATGTAGAGCAGGTCGTAGCGCAGCTTGTCGCGCGGGTGCGTGAAGTAGCCCCCGCGGAGCTGGGCAAGCCCCGTCATGCCCGGCCGGACGATGAAGCGTGCGGTGTAGTGCGCGATCTCCCGCGTGGAGGTGGCGAGGAAGACGGGACGGATCGGCCGCGGCCCGACCAGGTTCATGTCGCCACGCAACACGTTCAGGAGCTGCGGGATCTCGTCGAGCTTGCTGCGCTTGAGGAACCGCCCGACCGGCGTGTAGAGGGGCTCGTCGGGTGAGAGGAGCCGCGCGCCGATCCGGCGCTCCGCGTCGGCCAGCAGGGTCCGGAACTTGTAGATGGTGAAGGGCCGGAGGTCGCGCCCGATGCGCGTGCCGCGGTAGAGGATCGGTCCCCGGCTGGTGAGCTTGATGGCCAGGGCGACGAGGAGCGACACGGGCAGCAGCACGAGCAGCCCGGCGGCCGCGATCGCCACCTGCCACCAGCGGCCCCAGCGGCCGTCGGGCTGGAGGCCGAGGTCGCGGGCCGGCGCCTCGACCCGCTCCGGCCGCTGCGCACGCAGGCTGATCACGTCGCCTCCCTTCCGGCGTCCGCGGCGAGCGTGCGGCACCGGTCGCCGTACCCGGCGGCCGCGCGCACCTCGGCGCGGACGGCGTCATGCCACACCACGAGGACGAGGAGCGCCCAGATGGCGCGGCTGTGGTCCGCCCGCCGCGTCATGTGCTCCGCCACCAGCCGGCCGACGGCGTCGGGATCGAGGAGTCCCTGGCGGCGGAGGCGGGTCGGCGCGAGCACGTCGTGCGTGAAGTCGCGCAGCTCGCCCACCAGCCAGCTCGGGATGGGCACGTTGAACCCGCGCTTGCGGCCATCCACGATCGCGGCGGGCAACCGCCCGGCCATCGCGCGGCGCAGCGCGTACTTCGTCGTGAGGCCGCGGAGCCGGAGCCGGGCCGGCAGGCGCCGCGCGAGCTCCATCACGGCGCGATCGAGAAAGGGCACGCGCGCCTCGAGCGAGTGCGCCATGCTCATGCGGTCGACCTTCACCAGGATGTCGGCGGGCAGGAAGAGCGTTGCATCGACGTACTGCAGACGGTCGAGCTCCTCGCCGTCCGACTCCGCGTACAGCCGTTCGAAGAGCCGCACGGTCGCTTCCACCTCGGCCGCCGTCCCGTTCGCGTAGAGGGCCGCCTTCACGTCCTCGGCGAGGACGGTCTTCCACCAGAGATGACCGGCGGCCGGCGGCAGATACGCGCCGGCGACGAAGCGCTTCGCCTTGTAATCGAAGCTCACGCGCGCATGCGACACCGGCAGTCGCCGCACCAGCTCCGGCAGCGCCCGGCCGCCGATCAAGCGCGGCAGCCGGGCGTAGAGCGCGGCCAGGCGCCGGGCGCGGTAGGTCTCGTACCCGGCGAGCATCTCGTCGCCCCCCTCGCCGGAGAGGACGACCTTCACGTGCCGGCGCGCGAGCTCCGAGAGGTGCCAGACGGGAATCGCCGAGGAGTCGGCGAACGGCTCGTCGAAGTGGCGCACGAGCCGCGGCAGGAGGGTGGCGGCATCGGGCCGCACGACGAGCTCGTGGTGCTCGGTCCCGAAGCGAGTCGCGACCTGCCGGGCACCGTCGATCTCGCTGAAGCTGCGCTCCGCGAAGCCGATCGTGAAGGTGCGGATCGGGTGCACGCCGAGCTCGTGCATGAGCGCGACGATCGTGCTCGAGTCGAGCCCGCCGGAGAGGAAGACGCCGAGCGGCACGTCGCTCATCAGGTGGCTCTCGACCGCCGCCCGCAGGGCGGCGAGGAGCTCGGCCTCCCACTCGCCGTCGGTGCGCCGCGCGCCGCGGCCGGCATGGCCGCGCAGGTCCCAGTAGCGTTCGGTGCGCACCCGGCCCCCCGGCTCGGCGACCAGCAGGTGCCCCGGGGGCAGCTGCCGGACCCCCCTGAAGATCGACGCGGGGCCCGGCACGTAGCCGAGGGTCAGGTAGTCGTGGAGCGCCTGGAGGTCGAGGTCGGGGTCGAGCCCGGCCGCGAGCAGGCACTTCGCCTCCGAGCCGAACAGCAGCCGTCCGCCGGTCTCGGCGACGTAGAGCGGCTTGATGCCGACGCGGTCGCGGCCGAGCACCAGGCGGTGCCCGCGGCGGTCCCACAGGGCGAAGGCGAACATCCCGTCGAGGCCGGCGAGCGCGTCCGTCCCGCCCTCCTCGTAGAGATGCGCGATCACCTCGACGTCACTCGACGTGCGGAAGTGATGGCCCCGGGCGAGCAGCCCGGAGCGGAGCGCAGGGCTGTTATAAATCTCGCCGTTGCACACCACCTGGACGGAGCCGTCCTCGTTGGCGATCGGCTGGTGGCCGCCCGCCACGTCGACGATCGACAGCCGGCGCATCCCGAGCGCCACCTCGGCGTCGGCGAACTCGCCGAAGTCGTCCGGGCCGCGGTGCGCCATGACGTCGCACATGGCCCACACGCGCGCCGCGCTGGCGCGCGCTCCGAGTCGGAGCCTCAGCTCTCCTGCGATGCCGCACATGGTCGATGTGGTCGATTCAGGCCGCGAGCCGCTGCCGCTCGAGCGCCGCCGCCAGCTCGCCGACGGGAGCCAGCCGCGGGCCGATGCCGAGACGCGGCAGCGTGAAGAGGTCCGCCCCCGGGCGCAGCGCCCCGGCGCGCGAGACGACCGCCGAGCGGAAGCCGAGCCGGCGGAGCAGCGCGGCCGTGTCGGGCCCGAAATAGCGATGGGCGCCGCCGGTGTTGGGATAGGCGAAGTGCAGGGCGGGAGCGCCCACCGCGGCGGCAATCGCGTCGCGCGAGGCGACGATCTCGGCCTCGGCCTCGGCGGGCGAGGCGAGCGCCACGTTCAAGTGCGTCACCGTGTGGGCGCCGATCGTCCAGCCCGCCCGCGCCAGCTCGCGGACCTCGGCCCAGGTGAGCATGACACCGGCGAGCCGATGCTCGAGGTCCACGCCCGCGGCCTCCGCCGCCCGCGCGAGGCGCTCGGCGCGGTCGGCCGGCGCGAGCGGCACCAGCGCGCGCGTCAAGATGCGCGCCGCGCCGTCGCGCTCGGCGACCGTGCCGAGCGCCAGCGCCGGGAGGCCGGCAACCGAGAGCTCGCGGCCGGGCGCGCCCCGCACGAGCGCCCGCACCACCGACATCCACAGCGGCGGGCCGCCGTCGAGCGCTCCGGTCGTCACGTAGAGCGTGGCCGGGAAGCCGAGGCCCTGGAGCACGGGGAACGCCAGCCGATGGTTGTCCGCGTAGCCGTCGTCGAACGTGATCGCCAGCGCGCGCGGCGGCAGCTTGCCGCCGCGGGCGACCGCGGCCACCAGCTCGTCGAGCGGCACGACCGTGTAGGCGCGGCGGACGAACGCCATCTGGAGGCGGAACGCCTCGACCGGCAGGCAGACGCCCGGCGCGGCGTAGAGCACGTCGCTCGGGCCGTCGGTGAGCACATGGTAGCGGAGCACGAGAGCCCGCACCCGGCTGCGGGCGTGGCGCGCGAGCGCGAGCAGCCCCGAGTAGTGCAGCATGCGCTTGGCGGCCCAGGCGCCGAGCCGGGGAAGGTTCGAGGGATGTCTGTCGTTCATGCGGCGTCCTGATCCAGAAACGGCGGCCGCAGCCCGTTGTCCGTCCAGTCGAAGTTGACGAGCCAGCTGGACGTGTCGCGCCCGAGCATCACGGGGCCGCGGGCAGAGCCCAGCGCGAACGGCCGCTCGACGCGGGCCGGGCGGAATCCGAATCCCTCGTAGACCCGCCGCATCCGCGCGTGGGACGAGGCGAGCACCACTTCGGGCTGCCGGCTGCCGTCCCCCGCCACCCGGGCGACGGCCGCCAGCACCCCGGCCGCGAGCGTCTCGGGGTCCGGTCCGTCGGCCTGCGCCACCACCAGGCTCCCGGGGTGCTCGTTGAGGACGACGTAGCCGCACGGCTCGCCGCGCACCAGCCGGAAGAGACGGTAGCGCACGAAGGAGAGGGCCCGGCTGTAGCGCCAGTCGAGGTACGCGACGCCGGGCGCGAGCCGGAGCGCGAACCCGCCCGCGCGCGGCAGCATGTCCTCGCTGAACCCGCTCACCTCCTCCGCGCCGACCGCCGGCAGCGCGCCGCGCGCGATCGCGTGCCGCAGCCGCCCGCCGACGTCGACCGGCGGCGTCGCGGCCCGCAGCAGCGACTTCGCCACCCCGCGCCAGAGCGGCTCGGCGTGCCGGCTCACGTAGCGGCCGTTCAGGCGGTAGATGCGCACGCCCGGGAAATAGGTCCAGTGCTGGTGCTCGAGGATGCGGTGCGTGTCGGGGCTGCCGCCGTAGATGCAGGCCAGCTCGCTCGAGCGGACCCAGCGCAGGAAGAGGACGCCGCCTGCACCGCGGCGGAAGGCGACGAAGTTGGAGGCGCAGCCGATGGTGAGGGGCCGGCCCTCGTATTCGAAGCGGAGCTGCTCGATACCGATCGCGCCGGCAACGGCGCCATCGTCCGCGAGTGCCAGATACAGCCGGCACCACGGCGCCGTCGCGTAGTAGTGGTCGACGAACGGACGGTGCGCCAGGCTGTGGCCGGCGGCGGCGTCCCGCGCCGCGGCGGCGAGCGCCGGAAAGAGCGCCGGTTCGTAGGTGACGATGCGCATCAGAGCTGGCCGCCGCTCAGCTCGATGAGCTCGCCCGAGAGGAACGACGCGCCGGGCGAAAGCAGGAAGCGCACGACGTCGCTCACGTCTTCGGGCCGGCAGAGCCGCCCGAGCGGCACGAGCGAGGCCTTCATCCGGATCCACCGCTCGCTCTGGTTCTTGTTCATGCCGACGGGGACGAGGGCCGGGCAGACGGCGTTCACCGCGATCGCGCGCCGCGCCATCTCGGGCGCGAGGAGCTTCACGGTGCTCTCGAGCGCGGCCTTGCCGAGCGAATAGGCCGCCAGCGAGAGATTCGGCTGACGACTCCCCCAGATCGAGCTCACCACCACCAGGCGCCCGCCTTCGGGGCCGACGCGGCCGAAGAGAAAGCGGGCGAGTCGCACCGCGTGGACGGTGCCGAAGCGCACCTGCTCCTCGATCGTCTCGTCGGGAGCGGCGAGGAGCCCGCCCCGCGGCGCACCCGGCCAGGCGGCATGGACGACGGCGAACAGCGGCCGGTCGCCGAGGGCGGCCTCGAGCGACTCACGCCAGTCGGCCGCCGCGAGGTCGACGCGCAACGGGGTCACCCGTGGGTGCGCCGCGAGCGTCTCGGGCAGCGGCCGCGTGTGAGCGAGGGCGAGGATCCCGTGGTCGCCGGCGAGGCGGGCCGCGATCGCCGCCCCCAGGCCGCCCGAGGCGCCGGTCACCACGACGAGCGGGGCGTCGGCGGCGGCCGCGGGCCCCACGGGCGCGGCCGGCGCGGCGACGGCCGGGCGGCGCGACTCGTGCCGCGTGAAGCCCATGAAGATCTCCGCGGTGGGGAGGTGGCGCCCGGCGTCCTGCACGACGACCTTCACGGTCCCCGTGCGCAGCGCGGAATCCCACGCGACGATCTCGCCGCGCACCAGCACCCGGCACGGGAAGTAGAGCGGCACGGGGAAACGGGCCTGCACGGACCCGAGCAGGACGTGCGGGCCCGGGAGGTACATGCCGACGAGGGCGGAGGCGAGCCCGACCTGCATGGCACCGTGCACGAGCCGGCCCTCGAGCTTCGTGGCGCCGGCGTACACCGGATCGACGTGCAACGGATTCCAGTCGCCGGAGCTCTCCGCGAAACGGAGCACGTCCTCCTCGCAGATCTCCCGCTCGAACTCGGCCGCGAGCCCGACCGCGATCCCGCCCGCCTCGAGCGCCTGCATGGCCCGGCTCACCGGCCGTTCCGCCGTTCGACCAGATCGAGGATGGTCGCGAAGGACATCATCTCCTCGAGCTCCTCGAGCTCCACCTGGATGCCGAACTCCTCCTCGATCACCGCCACCAGGTTGATCGACGCGAGCGAATCCCAGGTGCCGACCGACGCGGGGCTGGCGAGCGGGATCTCGTCGGGGCCGAGCTCGGGGAAGACCAGCCCGAAGCAGCGCGCGAGCCGGCTCTGCACGCGATCGGTCGGACCTCCGCTCATGCGGACTCCCCGGTGTGACAGCGGACGAAGAGTCGCGGCTTGCGCGCCGCGAAGCGTTCCGCCGTGACGCACGCCTCCGTGCCCGGCTCCTCGTCGGCCAGCGAGCGGAGGAAGTCGGCGACCAGATGGTTCTTCGGAGTCGGCGCGTAGGCGAACGCGATGTCGAGGATCTTCAGCCGGTCGAACAGGAAATCGAGCGTCGCCCACTCGATGCGGCGGCTGAACGCCCGGCAGCTGAGCACCCACGTGTCGACCCGGAGGCGCCGCCCGGCGAGCCGCCCGGCCAGCACCGAGACCTTGCCGAGCGGGCCGTATCGGTCGCGATACGCCAGCAGGACTGCGAAGGCGCCCTCGCGCCCGAGCAACGCGCGCCACTCGCCCTCCGTGTAACGGCGGCCGTTCAGGTTGAACTGGTTCGTCTTGTTCACCAGCTCGAGCGGACGCGGGTCGCCCACCACCGGCGCCGGGAGCACCACGAGCTCCTGCTCGGCGCGTGCGAGGAAGGCGTCCTGCCGCTCCGCCCCGGACGTGACCGGCGGAAGGTCGGGCGGCACCCCTCCGACGGTCCGGGCGCGGAGCGCGTCCTCCTCCGAGAGGATCGGCTTGCCGAAGAGGTCGCGCAGCTCCTCGAGGACGGCGTAGACGGCCCCGTCGTCGCCGGTGGGGAAGCGGAGGCACGCGACGTCGGGATGGACGGCCGCGACCTCGGCCAGCTCGGCGGCGCTGTCGTCGACGAAGACGACGCCATCGGCACCGAGGTTCCAGGCGCGCAGGATGCGCTCGACGGAAACCGACTTGGGCTCCCAGTGCGCCTCGACCGGGAACAGCCGCTCGCGTGGCACGAGCAGGCCCGGCGCCGCGAGGCCGGCTTCCACCGTCTCCGGGTCGGCCTTGCACACCACCCCGATCAGCACGCCCGCCTCGGCGAGCGCGGCGAGGAGCTGCTGGTAGAGCGCGTGCCCGTGGCTCTTCTGATCGAGGTCCCACGAGACGCCGGTCGATTCGCCCAGGACGCCGCGCCAGAGCGTGTCGTCGAGGTCCGTGATGAGCGCCTTCTTGGGCGCCGGCGGCGCGAGCAGCCGGACGAGCAGCTCGGCCAGGGCGGCGGCGTGCGCCCGGCGGTAGGGAAAGCCGAGCGTCAGGTACGACCGGACGTCGAGCCGCGTGCCGGGCGGCGAGAGGCCGTCCAGGCGCTGCGCGTCGACCAGGCGGACGCCCGGCAGGCGGACGAGTCCGGCGGCGAGCTCGGCCACGAGGCGACGGAGGTCGGTTGCGAGCTCGCTCGCCACCCAGCCCGGCGTGAACGACGCCGGCGGCAGCGGCAGCGTCGGCGCCGCGACCGCCACCGGCATCCGAGCCGCGAGCCGGCCGACGCCGGCGAGGATCGCGTCGCGCGCCCAGGCGGCCTGCGTCACCATGTCGGCCAGGTCGGCGGGCCGCCATCCCGCCGCCTCGCGCAGGCCGAGGCGCCGGTCGAGATCGGCCCACTCGAGGACGACGGCGGCGCCCTCGGCCTCCGCCCGGCCGCACCGCTCCAGGCCGCTCAGCAGATCGCCGGACGGGGCGGTCGCGAGCTCGACTCGATCCCCGGGCAGACGGCGCTGGAGCTCGGCGGCGACGAAGGTGCCGAGGTGCAGCGGGGTCGAGCCGCAGACGAGCACGTACCGCGCCACCCGTCCGGGGGCGGCGCGGGCGGCGTTGAGGACGGCGAGGGCCTCGGAGACGGTGCGGGCGCTCATCGCCCGTTCCCGTCGCGATACCAGAGCGCCAGGACCGGCGCGCGCAGCCGGCTCCAGCGGCGCCGGCCAAGGCAGGCCTTGGCGGCGTTCTTGGCCGCGTCCACCGTCCGCAGCCGCCAGAGCGCGCCGCGCTGGGCGTCGACGATCGCGGCGAACTCCTCGACCGGCATGCCGCGCCGGACGCCGACGCGCGGCATCGAGAGCGGCGGGTCCCCCGGGTGCCACCAGCCGACGCGGCTCGTGCAGAAGACGCGATAGCCGAGCTCGGCGAGGAGGGGCGCGAGCGCCGGCCGCTCCCAGCCGTGCGGCAGGGAGGCGGCGTGCACCGGCGCGCCGAGGCGATCCTCGAGGAGGCGCTTCGAATCGCCGAACTCCCGGCGCACCGCCTGCTCGTCGAGGGCGTCGAGGAAGGGGTGGGTCATCGAGTGGCTGCCGATCTCCATGCCGGCGGCGAGCATCTCGCGCACCTGCGCCCAGGTGACCTGACCGGGCCGGTCGATGCGGGTCGGGACGACGAAGAAGGTGGCGCGGAGGCCGAGCTCGACGAGCGCCGGAAAGGCGTACTCGTAGTCGCTCGCCGCGCCGTCGTCGAAGGTGAGGCTGAAGAAACCGCCGCCCAGCTCGCCGGGCACGCGGCTGACCGCCACGGCGCGCCGCGGCGAGTCGGCCGCCGCCAGCAGGTGGGCGCGGAACTCCCGGGGATCGAGCGCGTAGGGGCGGTGCGCCGGCGGCACGTCAGCGAGCCGGGAGGCGGGCACGACGTCGTGAAAGGCGAAGACCGCCGCGCGGGGTCTCATGCGGCCGCCTCCAGGCGCTCGGCGTACAGCCGCTCGAGGCGCGCCACCATCTGCTGCGCGCTGAACCCCTCCTCGACCGACCGCTGGGCCGCACGCCCGACGGCCGCCGCCCGCGCCGGGTCGGCAAGCAACCCGAGCACCGCAGCCGCGAGCGCCGCCGGGTCTCCCGGCGGCACGAGGATCCCGGTGCGCTCCGCGTCGACGGCCTCGCGCGTGCCGCCGACCGCGGTCGCCACCACCGGCCGCCCCGCGGCCATCGCCTCGAGGAGCGCGTTCGACATCCCCTCGGCGCGCGACGGCAGCAGGAAGACGTCCATCGCCGCGAGCGGCGTGCGCACGTCGGCCACCGCCCCCATGAAGTGCACGGTCTCGCCCAGGCCGAGGTCGGCAGCCTGCCGCTCGAGGCGGGCGCGCAGCGGGCCGTCGCCGACGATCAGCCCCTGCGGCCCGAGACCGTCCGCCAGCCCGCGCATCGCGCGCACCGCGAGGAGGAAGTCGCCGTGACCCTTGCGCTCCTCGAGGCGGCCGACCGTCCCGACCACCGGCCGCCGCGGGTCGAGCCCGAGCGCCGCCTTGGCGGCGGGCGGCCTCGGGCCGCCGCGCACGCGGTCGACGTCGATGCCGCTCGGGATGACCGCCCAGCGCCCGCGCACGCCGTGCGCCTGGGCCTCGCGGCGCAGCGCGTCCGCGTTGGCGACCACCGTGTCGACCAGACCCGCGATCACCCGCCAGGCGAGCCGAGCCTGCCGGTCGTCGCCCGTGAGGCTCCGCTTGCTCGCAAGGACGAGGCTCGCCCCGGCCAGCCGCCCGGCGACGGCGCCGACCAGCGCGGGACGCCACTGGTAGCCGTGCACGATGTCGGTGCGGGCGGCGCGCAGGAGGCGAGCCGCGCGCACCAGACCGCGGAGGGCCTGCGGCGTGGCCAGGCGGTGGCCGAGGTCGAGCGAGGTGACGGGGACGCCGGCGTCCCGGAACTCGGCGGCCAGCTCGCCGCCCGGGCGCAGCGTGTAGACGTGGGCGACGAACCGGCGCGGGTCGAGATGGCGCAGCACCTGCTGGAGGTGCCGCTGCGTGCCCCCCGTGTAGAGCAGCGGGGCGAAGTAGGCGACGCGCGTCATGCCGGAGCCGCCAGGGCGTAGCGGCGCCCGCGGGTCACGCGGACGACGACGCCCGCCGGCTCCGGCAAGCGCTCGACGTAACGCCGCATCGCGACGATCTGACCGATCAGGATGTAGGTGAACGGGGACTGCCAGAGATCCGCGAAGAGGGCGAAAAAGCAGAACAGCAGGTACACGATGCGCATCGCCGCCGCGATGTAGCCGACCCCGAGGTCGCGGTGTGCGAGTCGCGTCACCACCTGCAGGTCGCGCCACGTGATCCACAACAGGAGCAGGTAGAGCCCGAGTACGAAGACCCCCCCTTCGGACGCGGCCCAGAGGTAGGAGTTGTGCGGCGGGCGGTAGAAAGCATCGTTGTATACCTGGCGGGACACCTCGCGGAAGTTCCCCAGCCCGACGCCGAGCCATGGATGGTCCTTGATCATGTGCAGGCCGGCAAAGATCGTGTCCTCGCGCATCACGTTCGACGACGCCGCGCCACGGTCTTCCGCCTTGGTGGGCATCAGGTGCGTCATCCGCGCCCAGTCCCCCGCCGGGATCACCGTCGTAACCAGCAGAACGCTGGCCGCGACCCCCATGCCGACGTACCTCGCGGGGACCCGGAAGGCGCGCGGACCGGTCTGGATCAACACACCGAGTACCACGGCGCCGAGCAGGCCGCTGCGCGAGCCGGTGGCCAGGAGGACGGGCAGACAGGCGGCGATCGCGCCGCCCGCGATCAGGCGCCGGGAACGGCCCGGGTCGGACAACGCCCAGAACCACCAGCACGCCATCTCCATGAGGCAGATCATGGAGAGCTTGTTCGCGTTGCCGCCTGCGCCGAACGATGCCGCCGCCCGGAAGCCGAGCACCAGGTTGCCCTGCATCCAGTTGACCAGCGCCGACGGGACCGCGCCGTAGAGCGCCAGCATGTAGGCCAGGAAGGTCGCGCGGACGTCGCGCCGCGAGCGGACGAAGACGAGGAAGAAGAGGAGGAACGCGAGCCGCGTCACGAAGTCGTGCGTCAGGTTTTCCGTCTTGTCGAGGATGAAGACTTTGCCGCGGCTCGGACGCAGGAGGGGAAAGGCATCCGGGGCGTGGCTGGTGGCAGCCAGGAACACGAGCCCGATGGCGGCGAGGACGATGACCTGCGGGACCTTCAGGAACGAGAGGTCGCGCGTGTTCAGGACGTACACGGCGAGCGAGACGACGAAGCCGACGCCGAGCAGGTTCTGGACCGTGAGGAAGCCGAACGCCTGCAGGACGGTCGGATAGGCGCTCAGCAGGTAGAGCGACACCATCACGACGATCCCCATGACGGGGTTGGCGAGGAGCACGCCCACCATGGCCAACGCCACCCAGGCCGCGCCGACGATGATCTCGAGCCCGAGATACGTCCCGGCCACGGTGAGGGCGGCGACCAGCGGGAGCGCGAGCGCCACCACGATCCGGATCGCGAGCGGCATCGCCGCCGCGCGGCGGGTGGCCCTGAAGCGAGCCGGCAGGTGTGCAATCGGTACGACCAAGCGTATACCTCTCTCTGACCAGCGGGCGGGCCGCGCGAGCGGCCGAGGAGCCCGACGCGAAATGGAATCTCCGCGCGCGCCGCGCGCGCGGCCGAGCGAAGCGAGCGGGGAGTGAGGACCCGGCGGGCTCCGCCCGACGGGGCGAGGGGCGGAGCCCCTCGCTGATTAGGCCCGCGGCCTGCCGCGGGCCGGGGCGTCGCCCCCGCTCGCTCACCGAGCCGTCGTCACGGTCGAGCAGGTCGATGCGGGTGCGAGGGCGACCTCCGCCGCGGCCTTCGGACACCCGGCGCGCCGCCAGGCGTGTGCCCGCCATCCGCGCCGCTCGGTATCCTCGACACACACATCGGTCATCTCCCCGTTCCGGAACCACTCGCGCAGTTCCTCCCGCTCGTGAAAATGGGTGATCGGCGTCGACAGGCGGTCGTGCACGGCGGCCGTGCGAGCCGACCAGCCATATTCGACGTACGCCCCGAGGGGCACGATTCCGAGGTACCGACGGAGGCCCAGACGGGCGGCGACCTTCAGCGGTTCGAAATAGAGGACGGACAGCACCGCGGCGATCGCCCTCGAGACCCGCACGCGGGCGGTACTCGACATTCCCCGGACGAGCCGGTGCAGGGAGCGCATGTGCGACCAGCGATAGGTCAGCGCCATGCCGCGGTAGCCGTACACCCAGATCGCCACGAGCCCTCCGCTGGGCCGCGCGAAGCGGACGATGGTCCGGAACGCCGCCCGGGGAGATGGCATGTGATGGAGAACCCCGAACGACCAGACGACGTCGAAGCGGCCTCCCTGCACCGGCGCCTCGAGCACGTCGGCCTGGATGATATGGCAACGCGCGTGCTCCCGGTTGTTTCGCCGAGCCACGTCGACGCCCCCCGAGAGGTCGATGCCCACCGCTTCCGCGCCTGCCCGGCTCGCGATGTACAGATGGCGACCGAAACCGCAGCCCACGTCGAGGATCAGCTTGTCCCGGAGGTCGGCGAGCGTTGCCGCCCGACCGAGGTTGCGGCAGAGGTTCGCCTGCCACTGGTGCCTCAGCTCCGGCCCCGGGAGCCTCAGGTCGAGCCGTTGGCGCGTGAAGCTGTCGAGCGTTTCGGCCAAGGGATCGGACGGCGAGGAGGTCTCGGCGAGAAATTCCGGATGGCGAGAGAAGAAGTCCGGATAGCGCGACCGCATACGCGCCAACAGGGCCGGGCTCAGCAGACGCGGAATCCCGTTGATGATCGGGAAGTCGGCCCGACAGCCCGTGCAGCGCAACCGGCCTTCCACGACGTCGGACCGGTAGCAGCGAGCGCAATCGGCGGGGCTCACGCCGCGGTCCACCGTCGACTGGCGCCACGCGCAGACGGTGCTGCACGCGACGCGGCTCGGTGTCCAGCCGGGCACGGCCTCCTCGGCGTGGGACTCGAGCGCGAAGCGGCCGCCGCATCGAGGACAGACGATCAGATCGACAAGTCGTCGCTTCATGGCTCGCGCCTCGGCGTCCGCGTCGCGTGCCGGCCGCACGCGACCGCGTCGCCTACAGCAGCTCTTCGAGAAAGGCCGGGATGTAGTCCCGGCGGCGGTTCAGCACGGACCCGACCAGCCGGACACCCACCCGCTCGAGGCTGCGCCGGGTGCGCTCGACCTCGGGGATGCGGGTGCGATCCGCCTCGATGACGATCAACGCCGCGTCGAGGCGCGGGCCGAGGATCGAGGCGTCGCTGTAGACGTTGGCCGGCGGCAGGTCGAAGAGGACGAAGTCGAACGCCTCGCGGAGCTTGGTGAGGGCGACCGCCACGCCCTCCGCGTCGAACAGACCCGAGGGACCGAGCGCCGTCTGTCCGCCGGTGACGACGAAGAGATTCGGGATGGGCGTCTTCTGCACCACCGCCGGAAGCTCTGCCCGGCCCTCGATCAGCTCCGCGAAGCCGCCGTTGCGGGCCACGCCGAAGACCGCATCGCAGCTCGGCGTGCGCAGGTTCGCCTCCACGACGGCGACGCGGCCGCTCCGCCGGCGGACCAGGATCGACGCGAAGACGGCCACCGTGGTGGTCGTGCCCTCGCCGTGGCGCGACGCGGTCACGCCGAGCAGCCGGGGGACCGGCGCGGCATCGGGGCCCGGGGCAACGAGGAGATTCGTACCGAGCCGCTGGTAGGCCTCTTCGACCTCGGGGCCGAGCCGGAAGTCGAGCGTGACGCGCGGCTCCGCCTCGCGCCGCGGCGGACGCGCGAACAGCCAGCGCCAGCGCGAGCGGCCGTTGCCGTTGCGCTTCCCGTTGCCGCTCCCGTTGCCGCCGTTGCCGCCGTTGCCGCCCGGCGCGCCGTTGCCCTTCCCGCCGCGGCGCTCCGCCTCGAGCTTCTTCAAGGCGTCATAGATGCGGCTCATGATCCCTCCGGTCCTGGCTAGCCGTGCACCACGTCGGGCGCGGTGTGGAGCTCGGGAATGACGGCGAGAACGGGCAGCTCGAGGTAGTACTCGACCTCCTCCTCGAAGCGGAGCCGGCGGTTCAAGTACTCGACCGCGATCGCCATACCGGCGCCGACGAGGAGGCCGCTCGCGAGACCCAGGAGCAGCGGGAGGAGCAGCCCGTTCTCGGGCTCCAGGGGCGCCGTGGCCCGCTCCACGACGGTCACGTTCACGATGCTCTGGGTCTTCATCGCCTCGCTGATGCGCGCCTCCTCCTGCTTTCGCCAGTACAGATCGAACGCGTACGCCTTCTCGTCCGCAACCTGCTTCAGGTTGTTGATCATGAACCGCTGGTCGCGCAGCTCGTGCACCCGCTTCCTGATGGCCGACACGTGCTCGGCCATGGGGGCTTCGCGCTCGCGGAGGTCGGCGAGCGCCGCCTCGATGGTCAGGCGGTTGCGCTGGAGCTCGCGGTAGATGGCGCTCTCCTGCACCGTCTCGACGTTCAGCACCCGGTCCTTCTCCCCGGCCAGGCGAGCCCGGACGTTGGCGATCTCCTCGTCCTTGTCCCGGATGTGGCGGTCGTCGGGAAGATAGCGCTGCAGCGCCTGGTAGCGTTCGATCTCGAGGCCCGCGAGGCGGTCCTTGAAGGTCTGGATCGTCGGGTTCGCCCGGTACTCCTCCGAGTACGGGACGTGCGCCGGGGTGCGCGCGAGCTGCGCCGTGATCTCGACGAGCTTGCGCTGGCCGCCGCGGATCTTCTGCCGGTGGCCCCGCAGACTCTTCTCCGCGTCCTGCAGGTCCTGGTTCAGGATGTGGATCTCCTGGTCGGCGTCGACCACCTTGGTCCGTCTGAGGTAGGCGCGGAGCCGGTGCTGCGCGACCTTCATCTCCGCCTCGAGGATGCGCAGCTGGTCGGCGTAGAAGGAGTGGATGCCCTCGTTGGCGTAGGCCCGGTTGTGGTGGTCGACGTAGACGTCGGTCAGGGTGTTCACGAGGCGGGCCGCGCGGTCCGGGTATCGCCCGAGATAGCTGATCTGGAGCACGTTGGAGCCCGGCGCCGGCGCGACCGTCAGCGCCATCTGCATCTTGCTGATCATCTCGCCGAGGCTGGTGCCGCTTTCGGGCTTGATGCCGACGCGGGCGACCGCCTCCTCGAGGACCTGGCGGCTCTTCACGATCTCGGCCTCACCCGCGATCACGTCGGGGTTGAGCGGCACGTTGATGCTCCGCGAGGGCGCCTCCGCGGGCGCGAGCTGCACGGCCTCACCGACCTTGACGAGCACCTTGGTGGTGGCCCGCCAGGTCCGCGGGCGGAGGAGCGCCATGGTGGCCGACGCGACGAAGACGAGCAGGAAGACGCCGATCACGAGGCGGCGGTGCTTGAAGACGGAGTAGAAGAAGCTCCGTGCGGCGAGGGCCGGAGCGCCGGACGCGCTGGCGGCCGGGAGCAGCGTCGCCGCCTCGGGGAGGGTCTGGATGGTTGCCATGTTGGACCTGCTACTGCGAGAGCGAGTACCCCACGCCCACGCGGGGTAACGCCGGAATCAGCCCCCGCACGTACTCGTCGACGACCTCGTCCATGTCGGCGATCCAGGTGGGCGGAACGTAGACGACGTCGTTCGGATGCAGCCGGACGCGCTCCGGCACTCCACGGTTGATGACCTGCCCCATGTCGACGCGGGCGGCGCTGAACGTGCCGTCCGTCCCCGGCGTGAGCAGGAGGACGCTCTCGAGCTTGGCGCTCTTCTTGAAGCCGCCGCACTGGAGCACGGCCTGCAGCGGCGTCATGTCGGCGGCCAGGGCGACGTAGCCGGGACGAGCCACCTCGCCGCCGATGTAGACCCGCTGCTCGCCGAGCTTGGTGACGATGACCGAGACCTCGGGATCGCGGAGGTGCGCCGAGGTCCGCTCGACCACCAGCCGCTCGAGGTCCGACGGCGTCATCCCGACCACCGCGATCTCGCCCGCCGCGGGCAGCGAGATGCGTCCGTCGGGGCGGACGGGCACGTGCTCGTTCATGTCGGGCTGGTAGAGGAACTTGACGTCGAGCTCGTCCCCCAGCTGGATGCGATAGGCCGGTCCCGGCTCGCGCACGGGCGGAGGCAAGAGCGCCGCCGGTGCCGTCGCGGCCGCGCGCCCGTGCGCGCAGCCTGCGGCCGCGGCGGCGAGCGCCAGGAGGAACAGCCGCGCGCGCCGTCGGTTGATCTGTCCGCTGCGGTTCGTTTCCATCGTTTGTCGGCCGTAGCTCCGCCCCTACCCGCTCCGCGGGGTTCTCTCGTTCGCTCCGATCATCTCTGCCCGCCGAAGCCGTCGCGTGCGCGCCGGCCCCGGGGGGAGTTTCAGACTCGGTCTACCAGTCCAACCGGCAGCTCGGCGCTGATGCCCTGCCGGAGAAAGTCGAGGAGGATCTTGACCCGCCCTCGGGGCGAGCAGGGTCGCTGGATGACGGCCATGAGCCCGGCGAGCGGGCCGCTCCTGATCTGCACGCGGTCTCCGGGTTTGAACGGCGCGAGCGGACGGATCACGCCGTTCGGGGCGCTCGCGCGAATCAGATAGACGACGCTGTCCTGAACGGGCGTGGGCACTTCGCCGAAGGCGACGAACCTGCGCACCCCGGGAGCCCATACGACCCGGTAGTACTGCGCCAGCAGCACGATGTGGACGAAGAGGTAGCCCGGGAAGAGCGGCGCGATCTGGTCGCGCCCGTACTCGAGCACGCAGGGGAGGAAGGTTGCGACGCCCCGGCGCTCGAGCTGCTGCACCGCGTAGTCCTCCTTCTTGGCCTTGGTCCGCACCACGAACCACTGAGGGTCCCCGATCCGGCTGTCGGAAGGAGCGGCAGCTGCCATACGGTGGGGAGCGGCGGGCTGCAATTTCAATGCCACGGAGAGTGCTTCGGCGAGGCAGAGGCTGCTGATTTTCCTCGGCTTTCGCGCTCCCGAAACCCTCCCGACTCGGGTCCGCTCTCGCACCCCTGCAGCGCTCGTGCAGGCTCGCTGCCGGCTCGGTACGCCGAACTGCGGCCCCCGCCGGAAGGGAAGACCGCCGTTGCAGATGCGTCGGATCGTGCAGGCGCACGCGGTCGCGTCGGGCCGTGTCGCTCACGTGCACGACGCCTGGCGACCACGCCAGCGCCGCCGCAGCCGTGCACGGCGGAGTCAAAAAAAACGCCCGGCGGGATGCGGCCGGGCGCTTCGGGGACGCCGGCTCGCGCCGGCGGAGGCCTCAGGCGTTGCTGACCAGACCCTCGGCGGCGTCCATCTTGCCGCGCAGCCGGTACTCCTCGCGCCGGAGGCCATGCAGCTTCATCTTGCGATGCAGCGTCGCGGCGTCCACCAGCGAGTGCTTGGCGGAGAGGTTGATGCCGCCCCGGTACTTGCGCAGCACGTGCGTCAGGTAGTCCTTCTCGGCGCGGCGCAGGTACTCCTTCAGCGGCACCTCGTAGTCGTAGCTCGCATGCCGGCCGTTGCCGTTGACGGCTTCCTTGCTGACCCCGCTGTGGCCAGGCAGGTCCACCTCGCGGATCACCGGGCCGCTGGTGCGCAGGATCGCCCGCTCGATCACGTTGCCGAGCTCGCGGACGTTGCCCTGCCAGGGGTAGCTCATCAGCTGCGAGAGCGCCTTGTTGGAGAGGCGGTTGATGCCCTTCTCGCGCGCCATCTCGGAGTTGCGGAGGAACTCGCCGACGAGCAGCGGGATGTCCTCGATGCGTTCGCGCAGCGGCGGGATGCGCAGCGGCACGACGTTGATCCGGTAGTAGAAGTCCTCGCGCATCCGCCCCTCGGCCACGGCCTGCGCCAGGTCCATGTTGGTGGCGCAGATGATGCGCATATTGACCTTGATCCGCCGATTCGACCCGAGCTTCTCGAGCTCGCGCTCCTCGAGCACGCGGAGCAGCTTCAGCTGCATGTTGAGCGAGATCGACTCGATCTCGTCGAGGAACATCGTGCCGCCGCTCGACAGCTCGATCTTGCCGACGCGGTCGTGGATGGCGCCGGTGAACGCGCCGCGCTCGTAGCCGAAGAGCTCGCTCTCGAGCAGCGTGTCGGGAAAGGCCGCGCAGTTGATGGCGACGAAGCGCCCGCTCTTGCGCTTGCCCTGGAAGTGGATGGCGCGCGCCGCGAGCTCCTTGCCGGTGCCCGACTCGCCATAGATGAGCACGGTGGCGTCGTTCTGGGCGAGCACGCTGATCGTCTCGAAGATCTCGTGCATGACCCGGTTGCGGCTCACCATGTTCGCGAACGAGTAGCGGTCGGAGAGCTGGCTGCGCAGGTAGTTGATCTCGTCGAGCAGCCGCCGCTTCTCGAGCACCTTCTCGGTGGCGAGGAGGATCTCCTCTTTCTGGAAGGGCTTGGTGATGTAGTCGCTGGCGCCCTGCTTGATCGCCTCGACGGCGCCCTTGATGCTCGCGTAGCCGGTGATCATGATCACGTCGAGGTCGGGCCAGCGATCGCGGATCTCGCGGGTCAGCCCGATGCCGTCGGTGCCGGGGATCTTGAGGTCGACGACCGCGAGCGAGAAGTCGTGCTCGCCGAGCAGCCGGAGCGCCTCGGTGGCGTTCGGCGCCGTCGAGACGGCGTACTGCTGGGTGGTGTACAGCTCCTCGAGCTGGCGACAGATGAAGGGATCGTCGTCGACGATGAGGATGCGGGTTTCCATGGGGAGACCTCGTGTCATGAGGGATCCAGCGGCAGGAAGAGCCTCACGCTCTTGCCCTCCGGACCGATCGTGGATTCGAGCAGCTCGCCGCCGTGGAGCATGACGATCTTCTCGGCGACGGCCCATGCCATCCCGGCGGCGGCGGTCTGGAGAAGGGCGGGCTCCTCGCTCGGACGGTTCAGCCGGAAATCCACCTCGAGGCCGACGTGGCCGTCACGGCAGGCCCGGCCGATCGCGATCGCGAGCGTGCTCTCGGCGCCGACCTGGTCGACGAGGTGGCGCACGGCGACCCCCAGGGCCTGGGAGAAGCGACCCGGATCGACCATGATCCCCCCGTCGCGCCAGTCGCCGGCGTCGGCGATGGAGACGGGCGTGCCGTTGACCTGCGCGCGGAGCTGGACGAGCAGGGCCTCGACGAGCTCTCCGGCCTCCATCCGCATGCAGCTCAGCTGCGTGGGATGGAAATACTCGAGCGAGACCTTCAGGAACTCCTCGAGGTTCCTGATCGTCCGCTCGAGCATCTGGACGGCGGTCGCGTCGGCGGATTGCCGCGCGGGCTTATCCTGCAGGAAATCGGCCCAGTAGTAGAGCTTGTGAAAGAAGTTCCCGAGCTCGTGGCCGATCTCCGCGAGCACCTTCTCCTGGATCGGCACCAGGGCGGCTCCGGCACGCGGGGTCCGGGGTCGGGCGCCGATGGCGTTCACGCTCTGCCGCGCCTCGGGACTCGGGTATTTGCTGGCTGCCATGGGGCTGTATCCGTTCCGCCTGGCGCGCCGTTTCGCGGTCGCGACCCGGGATCCGACTACGACCTCCCGAGCCATGCTCCCCCCGCGCAAACGTCCGCCAGGCGAAAACGCATTGTAAGTATCGCCTCTGCAGAGTTGCAAGCACAAACCCGGCACCCTGGCGGCGCTGCCCGTTTCATTTCGCGCTGGAACCCGCCGGGCGGGCCTCGAACGCCAGCTTCAGGTTGTGGACCTTGCGGAGCTCGTAGTCCATCTTGAGCAGTGCCTCGATGACCGACTTGATCTCGAGCGTCATGCGGTCCAGCTCGTCGAACGACACGCGCTCGAGCTCCCGGCGGACCTGCTCGTAGAGATTGAGCAGGCTCCCGACCCCACCTGCCGCGGCGAAGCGCCGGTCGATCTCCTCGTAGGATGCGAGGATACGGTCGAGCATGTCGCGGACGCTGTGAGCTCCGGTCGCAACGGGCGGCACGTTTCCCCCGGGAGGCATGGGCTGCGGCGTGCAATTGGAGTGCCACGGAAGTGCCCGATTCTCCAGGAATATCGCGCATCGCCACGACGCGAACGCACGACTTGCCTCGCAAAAGTGCACGATCGACCCGGCAGCCGCGCGGCGCGGGCGCGGCTGCAAGGTGCGGCGGTTTCCGGCGACGGGGACGGGCGGTCGCCGGACGCCGCCCTCGGCGGCGACCGAGGCGGCGGCCCCGCCCGTCGCGCTCGGTCACGCCCGCGCGCAATCGACGCGTCGCTAGTCCTTGGTAGATGCGGACTTCCTTGACATCCGCCGGGGCGTCTGCGTAAGGTGCGCCGTTCGTCTTTCTGCACCACTTGACCCCCACGGAGGTACTGCGATGACGAAAGCGCAGTTGGTGGCGAAGCTCGCGGAAGCGGGAGGGGTGAGCCGCAAGCAAGCCGACGATTTCCTGAACGCCTTGATCGACAATGTCGTGAAGACGGTGAAGAAGGGCGAGACCCTCAAGATCCCAGGACTCGGCATCTTCCGGCTGCGGAAGATGAAGGCCCGCATCGGCCGCAATCCCCAGACGGGCGAGCCCATCAAGATCCCCGCCCGCAAGAAGGTCGGCTTCACGGTCGCCAAGACCTTCAAGGAGGCCGTGCTCGGCAAGAAGTGAGCGTCCGGTCGGTCCCCGGCGTTCGCACCCTCCGGCTGTGCGAGCGCCCCGCAGGAGGTGAGCCATGACGACACAGCCGAGGCTGCTCGCGGCGCTGGCGACGCTCGCCGCCGGGTGCGCCACCTTGGTGCACGGGCCCTACGAGGAGGTTCGCATCGACTCCGCCCCGCCGGGAGCGACGGCGACGGTGTCGCCGTTGCTCTCCGAACGCGGGCCGAACTTCCTCGATCCGACCAAGAAGTACACGGTGACCACGCCGGCCACGCTGCGCCTCCGGCGGGACAACAGCTATCGGGTCGAGTTCCAGAAGCCCGGATACAAGATCGCCAGCACCCAGGTGGCGAGCAGCTACGACTGGCTGTGGGCGCAGGTGGTGTGCGGCCCCTGCGAGGCGGTCGGCGACCTGCCGACCTTCGACCTGCGCGGCCAGCCGCTGCCGTTACGGTTCGCCGAAGCGGCGTTCTACGAGTACCCGAAAGGATTCATCCGGGCGTGGGGGCGCGGGATGCGCATCTTCAGCCCCGATGCGTTGCTCGGCAACTCGTTCAAGCTGAAGCGCAAGGACGCCGGGTTCTTCAGCAACTGGCACGCGCTCGGCACGCCGCGGGTGGCGCCGACGCTCGAGCCGGCGAGCTAGGGGCGCGACCCAAGACATCTTGGGTCGCGAACCGGACGCGAGCGTGTTCCGTCCGGATCACACCGACTGCCCTGCCGCGGCTGGCGAAGCCAGCGCGGCAAACGAACACGCGCGGTTCCGCAGCCGCGCGAACAGGCCCAGTTGCGAACGCAACGAGCCCCCACCCTCGCCGCGAGACCCTGCGACCGCGCGTGCCTGTTGTGCCGCGCTGGCTTCGCCAGCCGCGGCACGGCGGTCGCGCGTGACGAAGGCGCAACACCCTCGCCTCCGCTCCGCGACCCAAGATGTCTTGGGTCGCGCTCCTAGCGCTACTTTCCCACCACGTCCGCGCGTACCTTCACAGCCGGCTCGACACGGATGCGAAGCTCGCGAGCCTGGTGCCGCCGTCGCGCGGCGGCTTCGTAGACCCGCAGGTAGTCACGCACCATCCGCGTCGCGGTGAAGCGCTCGCACGCGCGCGCCCGACAGCGCCGCCGGTCGAGGGCGGCGGCGCGCGGGATCGCGGCCGCCATCTCGTCGACGTCGCGGACGAGAAACCCCGTGACTCCCTCGTCGATCACCTCGGGCGCCGAGCCGCGGGCAAAGGCAACCACCGGCGTGCCGCAGAACATCGACTCCACCATGACGAGCCCGAACGGCTCCTCCCAACAGATGGGAAAGAGCAAGGCGCGCGCGCGCCCGAGGTGCGCGCGCTTGGCGACGCCGCCGCACTCGCCGATCCAGGTGACGCCGGGGAGGCGGAGCCGCGGGACCATCTCCCGCGCGTGATACGCTTCGCCCTCGCCGGCGTGCGGGCAGCCGGCGAGACGGATCGGCACTCCCGCCCGCTGCGCCGCATCGATCGCCAGGTGCGGCGCCTTGGTCGGCGCGAAGCGGCTGATGAACGCCACGTAGTCGTCGGGCTCGGCGACGAACGGGAACGCCGCGGGGTCGATGCCGTGGTGCACCACCTCCACGTGCGGCAGCGGGATCTCGAGCTGCCGCTGCCGCTCGCTGATCGCGACGTAGTGCACGTCGGGCAACCGGCTGTAGAACCGGGACAGCTCCTCCACCCGGTCGTGGTGCAGCGTGTAGACGAACGGGACGCGCACGAAGCGCATGAGCGTGAGCGCCGTCGCCTGGTTCACGTGGACGACGTCGAAGCCGCCCCGCGCCACCTCGGCACAGCTCCAGGCGACGTGGTCGAGCTCGGCCATCGGATCGATCGGCCACACCGGCGTCGCATACAGCCAGCGCAGCTCGGCCGAGGTGCGGGAATCGCCGGTCGCGAACAGCGTGACGTCGTGCCCCCCCTGCACCAGACCCTCGGTCAGGTAGTGCAGGACCCGTTCCGTGCCGCCGTAGCCGGGCGGCGGGACGGCCACGGCAGCCGTGGAGATGATGGCGATCCGCATGGTCAACGCGTTTCGACGATGTCGACTTCGCCCTCCTTGCGTGCGATCTCGATCGAACCGCCGTACTTGCCGCGCAGCACGTTCAGGTCCACGCGGGCATCCCCGATCCGCAGGTTGCGGATCTCGACCCAGGGCAGCCAGGCGGGCAGCTGCGGCTGGCGGAACACCGCACGGCGGCGCGGGGCATCGAGCTCCACCCCGAGCGCCGCCTCGAGGAACAGGAACACGCTCGCCGCGGCCCACGCCTGCGGTCGGCAGGCGACCGGATAGGGCACCGGCGCGCTTTCGCGCCGTCGTCCGAAACCACAGAAGAGCTCGGGGACACGCCGGTCCTCGAAGTGCAACGACCCCTCCACGAGACCCGTGAGGAGGTCGAGCACCCCGTCGACGCGCTCGTAGCGGCGGAGGCCCGCGGCGATCAGCGCGTTGTCGTGCGGCCAGATCGAGCCGTTGTGGTAGCTCATGGGGTTGTAGCGCGGCTGCCCGCTCGCGAGCGTCCGGATGCCCCAGCCGGAGAAGAGGTCGGCGCGCAGGAGCCGCGACCCGAGGAGCCGCGCGCGGCCCGCGTACGGCACGCCGCAGAAGAGGAGGTGGCCGGCGTTCGACGCCACGACCTCGCACGGCCGCTTGTCCCGGTCGAGCGCCAGCGCGTACGTCCCCTCGCGCTCCAGCCAGAAGTCGTCGTTGATGCGCTGGCGCAGCGAGGCCGCCGCCGCCAGCCAGTCGGCCGCACCGTCCACCTCGATCGCCTCCGCCAGCTCAGCCATGGCGAGCAGCGCCGCGTAACGATAGCCCTGCACCTCGACGGGCGCGATGGGCGGCTCGGCGAGCCGGCCGTCGGCGTGGAAGACGGAGTCGCCGGAATCCTTCCAGCCCTGGTTCGCCAGGCCGTGCTCCGTCCGTCGCGCGTATTCGAGGTAGCCGTCACCGTCGCGGTCACCGTAGCGCTCCATCCAATCCACGGCGGCGCGCGCGTGCGGCCAGAGCTCGCGCACGAGCTCGAGGTCCCCCGTGGCGCGCGCGTAGGCGCCGAGCAGCATGCAGAAGAGCGGCGTCGCGTCGAGGCTGCCGTAGTAGCGTCCGAAGGGCACCTCGCCGGTCGCCGGCATCTCGCCGTAGCGGGCCTCGTGGATGATCTTGCCGGGCTCCTCGTCGCGCTGGGGGTTCACCTCGCTCCCCTGCAGGGCGGCGAGCGTGCGCAGCACGCTGCGTGCGAGGCCCGGGGCGAACGTCAACATCTCGCGGGCGGTGATCAACGCATCGCGCCCGAAGATGGTGGCGAACCACGGGATGCCGGCGTAGACGAAGCGGTCGGCGGCGTGCGGCGTGCCCGGCTCGGGCGCAACCGTCAGCATGAAGATGTCGGCCAGCGCCTGCGCGATGATGGCGTTCAGCCCGTCGTCGGCCGAGTGCACGGTGGTGAGCTCCCCTTGCCAGAGACGGTGCTCGCGCTCGCGCACCGCCTCGGCCCCCGTGAAGCCGAGACGAGGCGGCGGCGGCGCCTCGTCGTTCAGACAGGTGATCGCGAGGTCCACCACCCGCTCCTCCTCCGGCGCGAGGACGAGGTCGAGCAGTGCCTGCCGCCCCTCCCAGTGCACGTCGGCGCCCGTGATCTCGCAGCGGGTCAGGCGCCGGACGCCGTCGAGCCCCTGGTAGGCGAAGACCAGCGACCCGCCTTCGGTGCGCGGCGGCTCGTGCGTGCCGCGACGGACGCGCGACAGACCACGGACCTGGAAGACGTCGGCGAAATCGGCCGACAGGCGCAGCTCGAGCCGCATCGCCAGCGGGCCGAGCGTGAAGCTGTGCAGCACGCAGCGGACTAGGAGCTGCGGCCCGCACAGGAGCGAGGTCCGCCGGATGGACAGCGTCGAGCGGGGCGTGAACCGCCCATCTTCCCCGACGTCGTTGTTGGTGAGGTTCGCGACCGAGCGCAGGTTGTCGGGCGTCACGGCCGAGGACAGGAAGAACGGGGGGCGGCCGCCCGCCAGCAGCTCGAGCTGTGAGAGGTGGCGCGTCCCGCGGAAGAAGACGCCCATCTCCTCCTCGAGCGCCAACGGGATGTCGCCCGACTGATCGAGCACCGCGAAGGTGTCCTGATGCGCCAGGACGTGCTTGCGCCGGCGGCTGGCGAGCGAGGAAGCCAGGACATAGTACTCGTCGCCCACGCGCAGGTGTTCACCTTCGTGCGGCGACACGGGAGAAACGGGCCGAGCCATCGGGGAGACGAGCGGTCGAATGCCACACCGCATCGGGACGCGCAACGACGTCACGCGATTGCGTCGGACCCCACGACACCGGCGGGCTGCGGATCCACGTCGCTGCGTGGTGGCACGGACCTGGCATTGTGCCACATGGGCCCCGGGGGTCTGGTCTTGAGCCGCGAGGCCCCGCCGGCGGGGGTGGTGGCCGAGCTCGCGTCGCGGCTGGGTGAAGCCGAGTCGGCGCTCCTGCGGGTCATCACGGCCCTCGCGCACCTCGAGCCGGTGTCCACGGAGATCGCCGCCCTGGCCGCCGTGCAGGTTCGCCCTGCCCCTCCCTGCGTCCGGCTCACGGCGCTGCCCGTACACGCGGACGCGGTCGGCATGCGCTTCGCCGCGGTCGTCGACCTGCTGGCGGAGGAGGGTCTGCTCGCGGCGTCGAGCCACCGGGCGCTTCGGGCGCGCACGGCGGACGTCTCCGTGCTGGTGCGCCGCTGGATCGGCGGCGGGCCCGCGTGCGACGGGCGCGACGCGCTCGCGCTGCGCATCGCGGGCGTCGCCATGCGCCCGTTGCTCCGGCACCTGAGCCTGTCCCTCGAGCCGCCGGACGGTCCCGCGTCTTCCGCCTCCCGCCGCTGTCCCTACTGCGCCGGCGGGCCGGACTTCGCCACCACGTCGCGCATGGCCCGTGTCCTCTACTGCGCGCGCTGCGACGCCGCCTGGCGCGCACCGCGCGCCGGCTGCGCGTTCTGCGGCGAGTCGCGTGTCGATCGGCTGGCATTCCGCCGCGCCGGAGAGCCGCCGTACGGACTCCAGGTCTGCGCCAGCTGCCGCCACTATCTCAAATCGGTCGAGGTTCCGGTCTCCGGCTACCTTGCGATCGAGCGGGCGCTCTCGGCGCCGCTCGACAGTGGCGCGCGCGCGACGGGGCTGGTCGGATAGCCCCGCACGTCGTCGGCCCTGCTTGCCGCGCGGCCCCGC
The DNA here is from genome assembly GCA_005888095.1 of Deltaproteobacteria bacterium. Lineage (GTDB taxonomy): Bacteria > Desulfobacterota > Binatia > DP-6 > DP-6 > DP-3. The sequence goes on from VBKF01000098.1 coordinate 73,386, forward strand.
GCGATGCCATAGAGCGGGCGCATGAAGACTCCCGACTGGTACTACCATCGGCCGGGCTGAATGACGTGCGGCCGGGCCCGGGAGTTTCTCGGGCGAAAGCGCGCCGAGCCGCGCACCACGGCCGACGCCAAGCGGGAGCGGCTGGGGCCGCGGGAGGCGTTCGCGCTCACCAGCGGTACGGACGAGCTCTACGTCGCCAAGGGCAAGAAGGTCGTGCACCTGGACCTCCGCCGCAGCCGGCCCGACCGCGACGCGCTGCTCGGACTCCTGCTCGGTCCGAGCGGCAACCTGCGTGCGCCGGCGATGCGCGTCGGCAAGACGCTTTGCATCGGCTTCGCGCCCGACATGTACCAGGCGGTGCTCGGCTAGGAAGGGCGCCGTGGCCGACGCCCGTGCGATCGCCCCCGGGCTGTTCGTCTGCGACGCCGACGGCGCGCGGCTCCTCGCCGGCCTGTGCGCCGCGTGCGGCAAGCGGCACTTCCCGGCGGCCGCCGTCTGTCCGTACTGCGCCGTCGCGGGCGCCCGCGAGGTCCCCGTCGGCCCTGCCGGACGTCTCGAGCTCTACACGACGGTGCTGAGCCGGCCGCCCGGCTACCGCGGTCCCGTGCCGTACGGGCTCGGCGTGGTCGCGCTCGATGGCGGCCTCTCCGTCATCGCGCGGCTCACCGAGACGGACCTGTCCCGCCTGCGGCCCGGTCTGCCGATGCGCCTCGTCGTCGAGGCGCTGTTCACCGACGACGAGGGGCGGCCCGTCCTCTCGTATGCGTTCCAGCCCGCATGAGGACCGTCTACGTCGCCGGCGCCGGCATGCGTCCGTTCGGGCGCTTCCCCGAGCTGAGCCTCACCGCGCTCGGCGCCGAGGCCGTACGGGCGGCGCTGGGCGACGCCGGTATCGGGCGCGGAGGCTTTCAGGCGGCTTTCTGCGGCACCGTGTACGGGGGCGTGGCCGCGGGCCACAAGGTGCTCACGGCGCTCGGGCTCTCCGGCGTCCCCATGGTGAACGTCGAGGCGGGCTGCGCGAGCGGCGGCGCCGCGCTCGCGCTCGGCGCGACGGCGGTGGCGAGCGGACGCGCCGACGCCGTTCTCGTCTTCGGCCTGGAGAAGATGCCGCGTGGCATGATCCGCTCGAGCTTCTTCGAGCCGTGGCGCGAGGAGGCCGGACTCGCCGCGACGCCCGCCTACTTCGCGCTCCGCGCCCAGCGGCTCATGCGCGAGAGCGAGGTCACGCTCGAGGATCTCGCGCGGGTATCGGTCAAGAACCACCGCCACGGCGTGGCCAACCCGTACGCCATGTACCGCCGGGCCGTGTCGCTCGCCGAGGTGCTGGCGTCGGCGGTGGTCTGCGAGCCACTGCGGCTCCTGATGCTGTGCGCGCCGAACGAAGGGGCCGCGGCGGTCGTGCTCGCCGCGCGTCCGGCAGCGCGCCCGGTACGGGTCGCGGCGGCGGTGCTCCGCTCCCACCTCGCCGGCTCGGTGCTCGGCGAGCACACGCCGCTCGGGGGCCTCACCGACGAACGGGTCTCCACCCCGACCGAGATGGCTGCCCGTGCAGCGTACGAGGAAGCCGGGATCGGACCCGCCGACCTCGACCTCGTCGAGCTGCAGGACACCGACGCTGCCCGCGAGATCCTGTCGGTCGAGGAGCTGGGTCTCTGCGAACGCCACGCCGGCGGGCGCTGGGTGCGCGACGGCGGCGGCGAGCTGGGCTCGCGCCTGCCCGTCAATGCGAGCGGCGGCCTGCTCGCCAAGGGCGAGCCGCTCGGCGCCTCCGCGCTCGCGCAGGTCGTCGAGCTCACCTGGCAGCTGCGCGGCGAGGCCGGGCCGCGGCAGGTTCCCGGGGCGCGCACGGCGCTCGCCCACACGGTCGGCCGCGGGGCCAACGCCTGCGTCGTGATCCTCAGCCGGTGAGGGTCAGGGCCCCGGCGGCGGCACGCAGGCGAGCTGCAGCACGTCGCGGTCGGTCGCCGGCCCGGGTCCGTGCGCGAGCGTACGGATGACGAGCTTCGTGCGGCCGCTCGGCACGTCGGCGTCCATCCGGCCCGTGCACCGCTCGCCGGGACCGGCCGGACTCGGGAGGCGGCCGACCGCCGCCAGGAACGTGTTCCGCGCGGCGACGTTCTGCGCCCGCTCGAACGCCGTCGGCCGGAGCAGGTCGACAGCGGAGACCGCACCGGCCGCGCAGCCAAGCCGCGCATCCTCGCCCCCGAGGCAGGCCCAGAGGTGGAACCGGCACGTGCCCGGCGTCGGGTCGAAGTCGCACGCCGGGTCGCCGTCGACGCAGACCTGCTTCGCCGCCGGCACGCCGTTCCGCGCGAGGGTGGGCGGGCCCATCTCGAGCGACCATTCGAGGCCGCAGTCGCTCGCCGCCGCGCCGCCGCCCGGGATGCGGAGCGGCGGTGGCGGCATCTGGCAGTCGGCCGCGCAGCGGTCGCCGGGCGTGCCGTTGGCCACCCCGTCGTCGCATTGCTCGCCGCACTCGACGACGCCGTTGCCGCACTCGAGCCGGCAGGCGGCGGAGCAGCCGTCGCACGGCGTGGCGTTGCCGTCGTCGCACTCTTCACCGAGCTCCTTGATCCCGTTGCCGCAGACGGCCGGGTTCGGCTCGCAGGTGAGCGTCATCCGGTTGCCGCCCATGCGGTGCCCCGCGGTGTCCGTCGCCCGCGCGTCCACCACGCGGCTCGCGATCAGACCCGGCAGGTGTGGGACCACGAAGGGGAGGAGCGGGGTGCAGACGTTGCGCTCGGTGACCGGCGTACCGCTGCTCAGGACCGTCGAGCCCGCTTTGAAGGTCGGACCGAGGGCTTCGAGCGCCGGGACGAGCTGAGCGAGGTTCACGACATCCGTCGCGTCGGCAGGATTGAGCGGCGGCGGATGGAGCAGCTCGAGGAGCTTGATCGCGGGCGGATGACACGTCGGCAGCCGTGGATCGTCGACGTCGATGCACGCACCCAGGCGGAAGGTGCAGGTGCCGTCGCTCGCGCCGTCCGCGTCGCACGCCGGGTCGCCGTCGATGCAGGTCTGGTTCGCGGACGGGAAGCCGTTCACGACCGGGCTGTTCGGGTTCTCGATCGCCCATTCGAGGAAGCAGTTGGACGAATCGACGTGCGCGGCGGGGAGGTAGCGGATCGTACCGAGCAGGCGGCACGACGCATCGCAGCCGTCGCCCGCGGTTCCATTGCGCGCGCCGTCGTCACACTGCTCGTCGCACTCGGTGACGCCGTTCCCGCAACCCTCCGTCGTGCATGAAGCCGAGCAGCCGTCGCAGGGCGCGGTGTTGCCGTCGTCGCATTCCTCGCCGTCCTCCACGACGCCGTTGCCGCACCGTGCAGGCGGCGTCCCGCACGGCGGCAGCAGCGAGTTCTGCGCGATCGCCGGCGGCGGCGCGACGACCGCCCCCGTGGCGACCTGGGGCAGCTTTGCCGGATCGAGGTACTCGAGGCGGTTCGCGGTCGAGGTGAGCGTCCCGCCGATCGTCATCTGGCCGCTTGCCTGGAGGAGGTTCTCACCGGTGGGACCGAGCGACGAGAGGACGGCGCCGGCGTTCACGGCGACGTCGCACGCGCGGAGGATCACCGCGCCACCGAGGAAGCCGTCGTAGGCGTCGGCGTGCACCCTGCTGGTCACCGCGATGGTGGCGGCGACGACCTGGAACGTCGCGCCCCCGTCGCCGTCGAGCTGGCCCTGCAGCCGTGCAGACCCGCCGGCGTCCGCGAAGATCGACCCGCCGCCCCCGTTTCCGCCGCTCACGTCGATCGCACCGAGCGTCAGGCTGCGGCCCGCCGAGGGCGCGACGTCGCCTCCCGCCGCATCCACACCGCGCCCGGCGGCGGAGATCGAGCCGGTCTGCACGATGTCCATGCCGGCGGTCAGGTCGACCTCGCCGCCGTCGCCGTCGGGGACGCCCGAGTCGGCGCTGATCCCCGCCGTCACGGTGAGGGTGCCCGCGACGGCGGTGATCTCGACGTCCGCCCCGGCGCCTCCGCCCTCCGTCACGCTGCCGCCCGCGTTCCCGGTGATCGCGCCGCCGATCGACACCGACCCGTTCGCGAAGACGGTCACGCTGCCGGCGTCGCCGGAAAGGCCGCCGCCGTTCACGTTGAGCGGCGCGCCGGTCGTCACGTTGCCGCCCGCCTCGAGATCGATCGTGCCGCCGCCGTCCTCGCCTCCCGAGGCGTTGATCCCGCTGCCCGCGATCGTGATCGAACCCTGGGGGGCGATCACCGCGACGTCCCCGCCCTCGTCGGGCGCCGACGCGTTCAGGGACCCCTGGATCACGCGATCGCCGCCGCTGCAGGTGCCGTGGGCCGCCACGTTGCCGCAGTCGGGGATGTCTTCCGCGCAGGTGCTGCCGTCGCTTGGCCCACCCACGCACACCCCGAGCAGGTCGATGGCGCCGCCGAAGCCCGCGGCCTGCGTCGCCCTCGCGAGCAGCAGCCCGTCGACCTGCATGGCTCCCAGGGTGGCGAGCTCGATCAGGCCTCCCTGCGGGCCCCCGCTGAGGTCGATCTTCCCCTTCGTCGTGCTGCTCGCCTCGACGCGGATGTCGCCCGCGGTGACGACCGAGAGGGTCGGAAACGAGCCGCTCGGCGCCGAGCCGAGGATCGACGCCCCCGCCTCGACGCGCAGGCTCCCCGCCCGGATCTCGAGCGTCCCGGACGTGAACGCGAGGCTCGCCCCCGGTCTGAGATCGAGCGCGCGCCCCCCGAAGTCGAGGGTGGTGTTGGGGGCCACGGTGACGTCCGCGGTCACGACGCACGGGTCGGCGCTCGCGGCGCAGAGATCGGTCGCCTGCGAAGCGGCGGCGGCCGCGAGACGCGGCGCGAGCCCGAGCAGAAGGAGCACGGCCGCAATCCACCGGACAGCTAGGCGGTCAGCTAGACGCACCTGGGAAACCTCCAAAGGGCCGACCCCTTAGCACGCGCCGCGCGCGCCGCGCTAGTTGAGAAGATGCGAAAAAAAGCACGCCAATTCACACGCATGCGACCCCTTGCGCCGGCGGGCGGCTCCGCTACCCTCGCCCGGCATGGGGCGGGAGACGCTCGAGCCCCACGAGCTCGTGGAGGCGGAGGACTTCGAGCGGACGCGCCGCCGGAGCCTCTCGACGCGCGTTGCGGTCACCGCGGCGTTGCTCGCGGTGCTTGCTTCGATCTCCGCGCTCGAGGCGGAGCACGCCGCGGCCGAGGCCATCCTCGCCAAGAACGACGCGGTCCTCTGGCAGAGCCGCGCCTCGGACGAGTGGGCGTACCGCCAGGCCAAGTCGATCAAGCTCCATCTGCAGGAGCTGACGCCCGGCAGCGCCGCCGATCCCGAGGGCCAACGCACGGAGATCGCCGCCTCCGAGGGCCGCGCGCGGACGGCCGAGCAGGAGCGCGACAAGGCCAACCACGAGGCCGCCGATCACTTCGCCCGGCACCACCGCTTCGCCGTCGCCACGAGCCTGCTCCAGATCGCCATCGTGCTCGAGACGGTCGCTGCCGTGCTCGACCGGACGATCATGTGGTACGCCGGGCTCGCGGTCGGCGTCACCGGGACCGTCGCCCTCGCCAACGGCTTCCTCGGCTACCTCTGAGCGACGGGAGGAACGCGACCGCGCATGCGCGGCGTCGGGCGGCAAAGGGGGCGCGCTCCTACCGGCGCCGCACCAACACGAGGTCGCGCCGGTGGCGCGAGAAGACGTGCGCACTCCGCAGCACCTCCTCCCAGCCGGACGGCCGGCCCCACGCGCGCCAGCGTTGCTGGTCCAGGACGTAGTAGCCCGCGCCGAGCTCCCCCGGCCGGCCGCTCGCGAGCGGCACGTGGCGGCCGACGTAGAAGATGAAGGGGATCTCCTCGTCGACCGCGAGCAGGCTCAGCGGCTCGGTGGGCCCGAGCCGCTCGCGCACGGCGAGCGCGAAGGGCCGGACGGACTTTTGCGCGGCGCGCGCGGGGACGAAGACCTCGAGCACGAGGATCGCCACGCAGGCGGTGGCTCCCGCGGTGGCGAGCGTCGCGTGCCGCCAGCGCTCGCGCGCGAGGGCGCGGGCGGCCAACCCGGCGGCCACCGCGGTGGCGAGGGCGAGGCCGACGATCTCCGCCTGCTGCGCGGTGAGCGCGCGCCGGTAGGTCTCGGCGTCGATCTCGTGGCGCAGGGCGACGTCGCGGATCCCCGCCGCCGACACGAGCCCGTGACCCACCGCCAGTGCGGTCACGGCGGCGAGGACCCCGCCGGCCGCGACGGCGAGCACGAGTGTGCGGGCGGCACCGACGAGCCTCGTCGCCGGCTGCTCCTCGCGCGTGACCTCGGCGAGCCACCAGCCGACGACGAGCGCCAGCGCAGGCCGGAGCGGCAGCAGATAGGCCGCACGCTTGAGCGGCGCGAGCGAGAAGAATATCCACACGGTCGCGGCCCACACGAGGGCGTACCGCCGCGGCAGCTCGCCCCGCCACGCGCGTGCGGCCGCCCAGGGGACGACGAGCGTCCACGGCAGACCGCCGAGCACGAGCGGGCCCACGTAGTAGAGCGGCGAGCGATACGGGAATCGGCTGCTGCCGAGCAAGGCCTCGCCGTTCTCGGACAGGATCTGCTTGGCGACGAAGTCCATGCCGCGGTGTGCATACGCGAGCCCGTACCAGCCCCCCGCGAGCGCGACGAAGAGCAGGACGGGCAGCGGGCGCACGAGACCGAGGATCGGCCTGAGCCGCCGCTCGCACGCCGCGAAGGCGAGCGCCGTGAGGCCGACGACGCCCGGGCCGACGGGGCCCTTGGCGAGCATCGCGAGGGCGAGGCACACGGCGAGCACGAGTCGGGCGCCTCGCCGCGCGCCGAGCGCCTGCACGAGCGCCACCTGCGCGCCGGTGAGGGCGGCCGTGAGCGTCATGTCGACCCGCCCGTCGCTCGCCTCGGTCAGGAACTGCGGGGTCGTCGCCAGTACGAGCGCCGCGAAGGTCCCCACGTCGGCCCCGCCCCAGGCGAGGCCGGCGAGGAAGACGAGCAGCACGACGGCGCCCGCGAGCACGACCGACGGCGCGCGCAGGGTCCGCTCGGTGACCTGTCCGCCGGCGAGCCGGGAGGCGCCGGTCACGAGCCAGTGGAAGAGCGGCGGCTTCGAGGGGACCACGCTGCCGTTCCAGAGCGGAAGGATCCAGTCGCCCGTGTCGAGCATCTCGCGCGCCACCAGGGCCTCGCGCGCCTCACCGCCCTCATAGACGTCGCTGTCGATCGCACGCGCCCCGAGCGCCACCGTGAGCGCGACGAGCGCCGCGCCCCTGAGGACGAGGGCCCGTCTCACCGGTCGCGCGGCGGCGGCCAGCCGCCCGAAAGGCAAGCCACGTCCTGGGCGCGCTGGCGGCCGACCCGGTCGAGGACGTGGCCCGACACGTCGACGGCGCGGACGTCGAGCCGGGCGGGCGTGACGCGGATGCGCAGGTAGTGGGTGACCGAGACGGCGCGCGGGAAGTTCGGGTGCGGCATGACCGGATCGAGGTTCGCGCCGCCGCCGCCGCTCACCACGTGCAGCGTGCGTGCCTCGGCCGCATAGGCGCAGGCCGGCATGGAGCGCTCGTAGAGGTGCTCGTGCCCGGCGAGCACGAGGTCGGCGCGCCCGCGCTCGAGGATCGGCTCGAGGTTGGCGCGCAGCCCGGCGACGGTGAACTTCGCGCCACCGCTGTACGGCGGCTCGTGCAGGAAGACGATACGCCACGGGCGCCCCGCGGCCGCCGCCAGATCGGCGGCGAGCCAGCCGGCCCCCGGTGCCCCGTCGCGCCCGAACTCCGGCGACGAGACCGAGACGAGATGCGCCGCGCCCCAGTCGAACCCATAGTGCGGGCCGCCTGCGTCCTCGCCGTCGGCCGCCGGCGCGAACAGGTCGCGATAGACGCTGCGCGGCCGCAGGTCGTGGTTGCCCGGCGTCGGCATGAGCGGCACGCGGCGCAGGAGCCGCCCGTACGGCCGGAAGAACTCCGCGGCGTAGTCTCGCGCCGAGCCGCCCGGATACGCCATGTCGCCCAGGTGGACCAGGAAGGCGGGCCGTCCCGCGAGGATGCGGCGCGCGAGGGCCGCCGCCGCCCGGCTGCCGTCCCCGGTGTCGCCGACGGCGGCGAACGTGAACGGCACGGGTCCCGCCGGCGCCGTACGGAAGCGGAGCCGCCGCGGGCGGTCGCCCGAGGCGATCCCGCACCCGTAGGTGCTGGACGGCAGGAGACCCGCGAGGCGCGCGACGCGGAGGCCGCGCGGCCCCTCGGCCGAGACGACATGCAGCGGCCCGCCGTCAGGTCCCCGGCATTCGAGCACGTCGGCTCCGCCTGTCCAGACGACGGTCGCACCCGTCGGCGTGACCCGCGTCACGTAGGTCCAGCCCACTGGCAGCCGCCGGCGGCACGCGACGCCGAGAAGCAGGACCACCGCCAACCCCGCCCGCGTGCGCCATCCCACGGGGCGCCCCCGTATCATCGGCCGGCGGCCCCCGCCACCGGCGCGGGTCGGTTCTCAGGCGCGGACCACCCCCGACTCGGCGAAGTACCGGCGAGGGTTCTCGACCAGCATCGTCGTGATCTTCTCGGGCGAGACGCCCGCCGCCCGCAGCCGCGGGATCACCTTCTTGAAGACGTGCGTCGGCTGCCAGTCGGGCATCAGCTCGGGAGGCAGGATCGGCGGCCGGCCGCGCCAGCACCAGACGGTGTCGTGCGAGAGGACGATCTGCCTCTCGAAGTCGAGGCCGAGGAGCCCGATCAGCGCCGCGTGCCGCTCCCGATCGGGATGGAGCAGCTCGAGGCCGAAGCGGTCGAAGCCGAGGTAGGCGCCGCGATCGAGCATGGTCAGATGATAGTGCAGGTCGCTCGAGCCGTCGGAGTGGCCGACGATGATGGCCTGCGGCGCGACTCCCTCGCCGGTGAGGATGTCGAGCTGCTCGACGCCCATGGTGCCTTCGTCGGTGTGGGTGGTGATCGGCACGCCGGTCTCCCGGTGCGCGCGCGCCGCCGCGCGCAGGACCATCTCCTCGTAGGGCGTGATCTTGTGGGCGCTGGTCGCCACCTTGATCACGCCCGCCCGGATGCCGGTCTCGCCGACCCCTTCGGTCAGCTCACGGATGAAGACGTCGGTCATCTCCTTGACGCCGTCGCCGAACTGCGCCCGGAACTTGAAATAGGCGGGCGCGCCCTGGTCTTCCTTGTAGAGGCCGGTTGCGCACACGATGCGGACGCCCGTCGCCTGGGCCACCTCGGCCATCAGCTCGACGTCGCGGCCGAGGTCGATCGGGCACGGATCGAGGAAGGTCGCGAGGCCCAGGTCGCGGAGCTCGAGCATGCGGTCGACGCACCGCTTGGCATGCTCGCGCCGCGCGGCGCGGTCGGCCGGAGCCTCCGCTTCCCACCCCGGCCACCCGATCATGAGATGCTCGTGCATCAGCGTCGTGCCGAGCTCGCTCGGCGCGCACGGACCCGTGACCGTCTGCACCGTCTTCATGGATATCCTTCGCTCGCGCTCATGCGCGCACGAGAGCGCGGTCCGGGCGCCGCAGTCAAGACGCCCTTCCGGCGGCTTGGCTGTCGCCCGGATGCATGATCATGAAGTGCAGTCATGCCGGCCCGATGGTGGCGCCTGCCCCTGGTTCTCGCGCTCGCCGCGGTCTCGGCCGCGGCCGTGTCGCTCGCCGGCCGGCTGCTCGTCGTGGCCGACCCGCTCCCACCCTCCACCGACGCGATCGTCGTCCTCGCGGGGTCGATTCCGACCCGCGTCCTCGAGGCGGCCGACCTCTACCGGGCCGGGCTTGCCCCCCGCGTCGTCGTCACGCGCGAGCGCCTGGCCCGCGGCGAGAGCGTGCTGCGCGCGCGCGGAGCCCGCGTGCCCGAGTCGGACGAGATCGCGATCGCCGCGCTCGAGCAGCTCGGCGTCCCGGCCCATGCGATCGTTCGCCTGCGGCGCCGGGCGCGCAGCACGGAGAGCGAGGCGCGCACCGTCGCGCGCTGGGTCTGCAGCCATCGGCTGCGCCGGCTGGTGATCGTCACCTCCCGCCCCCACAGCCGCCGCGCCCGCCTGATCTACCGCCGCGCGCTCGGTGACGCGGTCGCCGTCGCGGTGCGACCGTCGCGCTACGACGTCTTCGCCACCGCCCGCTGGTGGCACATCCCACGCGACGCCAAGATCGTCCTCTACGAGTACGAGCGGCTGATACACTTCTGGCTCCGCGAGCGGTGGACCATCCCGCCATGCGGCGGGCTGCGCGGCCACCCGGGGAGCTAGGAGCGCGACCCAAGACATCTTGGGTCGCGAACCGGACGCGAGGGTGTTCCGTCGGGATCACGCCCGACTGTCCTGCCGCGGCTGGCGAAGCCAGCGCGGCAGACGAACACGCGCGTTTCCACGGCCGCCGCAGACCGGCCCAATCGCCAACCGGTACGCATGAGCGCCGCGAGACCTCTGGAACGGCGCGTGTCCCTTCTGCCGCGCTGGCTTCGCCAGCCGCGGCACGGCGGTCGCGCGTGCCGCGAGCGCCACATGCTCGCGTCCGTGCCCGCGACCCAAGAAGTCTTGGGTCGCGCTCCTAGCCGCTGAGCGTATCGCGGGCGGCGCCGCCGCAGCCGCCCGACGCCACGATCAGGCCGCTTCGACCGCCGCCCGGATGAGCGGCGCGAGCTCGCCGCGGCCGTGCATCTCGCGCACGATGTCGCAGCCGCCGACGAACTTGCCGCTCACGTAGAGCTGCGGGATGGTCGGCCAGCTCGAGTGCACCTTGATCGCCTCGCGCTTCTCGGGCTCCGCGAGCACGTCGACGGCCTTGAACGGGACTCCGATCTCGCGCAGGACCTTCACCGTGGCGGCCGAGAAGCCGCACATCGGGAAGCTCGGGGTCCCCTTCATGTAGAGGACCACCTTGTTCTCCCGGATCTCGCGCTGGATCTCGTCGAGCACGTCGGCCATCGTCGTCTCTCCTTATGACACAGAGGTGCGGAGCGACAGCGCGTGGATCTCCTGCATCAACGTCCCGAGCGCCCCGTACACGAGCTGGTGCTGCTCCACGAGCCCCTTGCCGGCGAACCCCGGCGCCGCCACCTGGACCTCGAAGTGGTCGCCCGCGCCGGTGGTGTCGGCCACTTCCACCCGGGCGCCCGGCAGCGCCGTCTCGATACGGCGCCGGATATCGTCGGGGCTCACCATGCTGTCCCTTCAGGTAATAAACGTCCGGTGCAGGTGGAGCAAGCGCTTGCCTGGTCGCTCAGCGGCCGGTGGCGGCCGGATGGCTGTCGGGGCCGAGGTCCTTCAGGTTGAGGAACGGGATCGCCCCGCCGCCGGTGAACTGCGGCAGGGTGCCGTTCCAGCGCTCGATCGCCTTGTTCTGGATGAGCAGCGGCGAGAGCGTCTGCTGGAGCAGGTTGTTCGCCTCGGCCTGCGCCTTGGCCTTGACCAGGGTCGACTGCGCCTCCCCTTCCGCCTCGGCCACCTTCGCCTTGGCGAGCGTCTGCTGGCGCTGGAGCTCGTAGTCCGCCTGCTGCGCCTGCTGCTGGGCCGCCATCTTCTGCTGGAGCTGCTTCTCGATCACGTCCGGGAGATGGCTCGCGCCGAGGTTCACCTTGTCGACCACGAAGCCCATCTTGTTCATCTCGTGCTGGAGGTCGTCCTGGATGCGCGTCTGGAGCTGCCCGCGCTGGTTGGAGATCAGGTCGGTGAGCGACACCTGCCCGGCGGCGTTCTGCGACACGGTGATGATCGTCCGCCGGATGAAGGTCGACTCGATGTCGCTGATGTCGGCGCCGCGGAACGAGCGGAAGACGTCGGCCGCCTTCTCCTGGCTGGTGTTGTACGTCACCGAGATGTCCTGGCGGATGTGCTGGCCTTCCTTGGTCGGGAGGTCGATCGAGTCGTCGCCGCGCATCGAGCCCTCGGCCCCGCGCTGCACCATGGTGTAGGTGCGCAGCGCCACCGGATACGACTGCACCTGCGTCACCCACGGCACGCGCCAGGCCACGCCCTGCCCGACCGTCTTGAGGGCTCCCGACCAGCGGTTGAAGACGACGCCCACGTTGCCGGGCTGGATGATGGTGAACGAGCCGTAGATGCCGGCCACGAGGAAGAGGATGAGCCCCAGCACCACCCCGCTGGCGAGCATGGCCGGTGCATTCGTCCGGGGGTCAGTGGTCATGACGATCCTCCCGCGAGAAGGTTCCATCGCGCCGCCGGCCGAGCACGACGACACGCCCGACCACGCGTCCGTGGCCGAGGCGGCGGGCCAGCCAGCGTTCGAGTCGCCGCCTAAGCGGTCCGGCGAGCCAGAAGAGCACGGCCACGACCGCGGCCAGGACCAGCGCCTCGGCGGCACCCATCCGGCGGGCTTATACCCCCTGCCCGAGGCGGAACCAACCGTGCATGCAGCGTGCACGCACGGGCGCTGCGCGCGCGCCTGCCTCGACGCTCAGGAGCAGGAGAGGCTGGGACTCGACGAGCTCGACCAGGTGCAGCTACGGCTTGCGGACGGGTGGGTCGTCTGCACGGAGAAGTCGGCGCCGGCAGCGGTGGCTGTGCAAGAGACACCGTCGGAGACGCTCATCCCCGGCAGCGCAGCACAGGGACCCGAGTAGTACGCCGTGTTGTCGTCGAAGTAGGCCTCTTCGGCAGCCGCCGCGTTCCGTGCGTCCTGCATCACCCGGGCATCGAACGCCTTCCCCTGGCGGCTCAGGAACTGCGGGATCGCGATGGCAGCGAGCACGCCGATGATCGCGATGACGACCAGGAGCTCGATCAGCGTGAATCCGCCCCGCCGACTGCGTGCCGGGAGTGTCCGCATGAGGGTGCCAAGCAGCAAGCCAGGTGCCACCACCGAGCCGAGCGGGAAAGCCGTCGCGCCCATGAGTCTCGGGCGACGCGCCTGCGTCACCCGCGTCAGCCGCTTGTCACCCGAGCGAGCTCGGGGGAACCGCACTTTCCACACCGTTGTTTGACGGGCCAGCGCCTTCGTACTAACGCGAGCGCGTGCCGGTTCGACGGTCCGACGATCCCGCAGCGGCGCGCGATTCCCGCACTGGCGCGATCTACAGCAGACCGCATGGCATCGCCGCCAGCTCAGCGTCCCCGGGGGTGTTGCCCGACCCTGCACGCCTACAGCCGCGGGCACAGGGGTTGCTGGGTTGGCGCCCCGGCATGCGGCTCCCGGCCGTCGTTGCGCTCTCGTGTCTGCTCCTCGCCCGCGTGGCCCCGGCGGGCTCGCGGCGCTGCGGCGACGACGTCGACGGGCACGCCACCGCGGTGCCCTGCGATTGCGGGGACGTGCTGGTCAGCGGCCGCACCCTCGGCGACGCGGACCCGATCACGCAGCACGCCTGCGACGGCGATGGCCTGCTCGTCCTGCTGCCCGCGGGCACGGCGGGCGCCGTCCTGGATCTCGGCAACCACGTCCTCGCCGGCGATCACCAGGGCGTCGGCCTGCGGGTGGTGAGCGGCGGCGACGGCGGGCTGACGCTCAAGGGCCCGGGGGCCGTGCGCGCCTTCCGGATCGGCATCGACGCGCCCGCCGGTGCGCTCGGACGGGTCGCGGACGTCATCGCCGCGGACAACGATGCCGACGGGTTCAACGTCGCCGGCACGGGATTCACGATCACGAGCTGCGAGGCGACGCACAATGGCCGCGACGGCTTCGCGCTCCGCGGCCTGCGCTACCGGGTCGAGGGCAACCGGGCGACGGAGAACGGCCGCTACGGCTTCTCGCTGGCCGGCCGCGACGCGGCGCTGGGCGACGCGCTCGGCAACGAGGCGACGGGCAATCACCGCGACGGGCTCGTCGTACGGGGACGGGACCACGACGTGGCGCACCCGGTCGCCACCGCCAACGGCGCCGGCGGCATCCGGGCCCGGCTCGCCGGCGGCCGGGTCCGCGGCGCCGTCGCGATCGGCAACCGCGGCGCCGGCGTGCACGCCACGGCGCACGACGTCACGATCTCGGCCAGCGAGGCCCACGACAACGGCCGCGGGGGCATCGACGTCCGGGGCTCCCGCGTGCGCGACGGCGGCGGCAACCGGGCGCCGCGGTGCCGGGTTGGAGCGCTCTGTCGATGAGCGGCCGCCTGCGGGGAGCGGTGCTGGCGACCGTCGCGCTCCTGCTGACGAGCGCGCCGCGCCCGGCGCGCGCCGCGTGCAGCGCGGCGGGTGGGTGCCCGAAGCTCGTCTCGACGTGCTGCGGCGCCACGAGCTGCACCCTCGACGGCACGATCACCGTGACCGACACCGCGTGCGCGCTCGACTTCGGCAGCCGAGACGTCACGCTCAGCGGCGCGCTCGATGCCGGCGCGCACGTGGTCACGATCACGGCGGGGAGCCTGCACATCACGGGCCGGCTGAGCGCCACCGGGAGCCAGGGGATCATCCGGGTGCAGGCGCCGCCCGGCGGCACCCTCGGTCGCGTGGGCGTGCCGGGCCTGAGCCTCACCGACCGCGGACGGATCGACCTGTCCGGGACCAACGGCGCGACGCTGATCGTCGTCGCCGATGGAGCGGTCGAGCTCAGCGGCGCTCAGGGGAGCCTGGTCAAGGCCGACGCGACGGATGCCGGGGGCGCCGGCGGGACCATCGACCTCACGTCGCGGGGCGAGTCGGTCACCATCGGGATGCCCCTGTCGCTCGCAGGCGGCGACGGGGGCCTCGGCGGCACGCTTCGGCTCTCCGCCGCGACGGACCTGACGTTCACCCCCTCGGCCACCTCGGTATCCGTCGCCGCCGGCTTCGAGGCGGGCAACCTGGAGCTCGACGGCGGGCGGACGGTCGCCTTGCAGCTCGGCTCGAAGCTCGTGGCCACGGGGCTCCCGCTTTCCGGGGGCAGTGGCGGCTCCATCGACATCGCCGGGGGCACGATCGACGCGGAGGGGGTGCTCGATGTGACGGGCGGGACGGGCGGGACGGGCGGCATCGGCGGCGACGGCGGCTTCATCACCATCGAGGCGCGCCACGGTCCGCTGACCATCATGCGGCCCCCGCGCGCCGGTCTCGGCATCCAGCTGGACGGCGCCCCCGGCGGGGACAGCGGCGAGGTCGACCTCACCACCGACTCTCCCGTCTCGGGCACCCTGACCGTCGCGGCCCCGGTGAGCGCCCGGGGCGGCATCACCAGCAACGCGGGCTCCGGCGGCACCGTGAGCCTCGACGCCGCCTCGACGCTGCGGGTGGACGCCAGCCTCGACGTGAGCGCGCTCACGGGCGACGCCGGCGAGATCGACCTCAACCCGAATGACGAGAACGTCGACGTCGTCGTGAACGCCAAGCTCGACGGCAGCTCCGCCAGCACCGGCGGCGTGCTCAGCATCGGCAGCAGCCACGACATCGAGTTCACGGCGAACTCGAGCGTCAAGATGAACGCCGTCGGCAGCGTCGAGGGGAGCGGCGGCCCCGGCGGCGAAGTCACGCTCACGGCGCGTCGGGACATCCGGTTCGACGCCGACCCCGCCGGGCTCATGATCGACACGTCGGGGAGCGGCGCCCTCCCCGGCGGCATCATCACCGCGATTGCCGGCAGCAATTTGTCACTCGGGAAGGGCGTCGCGCTGAACGCCAACGGCGGCGTCCAGACGGGAGCCTGCGGCGGCACCGTGACGTTGAAGGCGGGCGCCAACGACCTCGGCGACCCCGACCGGCCGGGTGACATCACCGTCGACGGCCAGGTGAGCGCCGGGGGAAACGACTGCAGCACACCGCGGACGGTCGCTTGCGACGACAGTCATGAGGGGGGCTGCTCGATCATCCTCGAGGGCTGTCAGGTGACGATCACGGGAGCGGTCGACAGCACGGATCTCGGCGTTCCCAGCGCCAACCTCGTGATCGGGCGCAAGGCGATCACCGTCAGCGGAACCCTGCGGGCGACGGGCGGAAGCAACGCAGCTTACTCCAGCACGTCGCCCCAGACCGCAGGTGCGCGGATCATCAATCCAGCCCTCGGGCCGTGCCGAATGTGTACGGCGGGGCTCATCGGCACGAGCTGCACGCGCGATGCGGACTGCGACCCCGCCGGCGGCGCCGGCAACGGCCGGTGCATGACGACCGGCTGCGTGCGCCCGCCCTGCACGGGTCGCGACCCCACGACGCGCGTGCTCGTGCCGGAGGGCTGCCTCGTGCCCTGCCCACTGTGCGGCAACGGGGCCCCGCCGGAGTTTCCCGAAGAATGCGACGACGGCAACACCGCCGACTGCGACGGCTGCGACCCCCATTGCCGTCTACCCGCTCGCCCGACCTGCGAGGACGGCAACTCCTGCACGTCGGACACCTGCGACCGCGTGTACGGGTGCCTGAACGACCCGGTGCCCGAGGGGACCACGTGCGACGACGGCAACCTCTGCACGACGGGGGATACCTGTCGGAGCGGCGCGTGTCAGGGCGGCGGCGCGACCCAGTGCGACGACCTGAACGTGTGCAGCGCGGATTCGTGCGTGCCGGCCACCGGTTGCACGCACGACGCCATCTCCTGCGACGACCACAACCCCTGCACCCTCGGGCCCGACACCTGCGATGCGAGTCGGGGCTGCCAGCACGGCACGCTGAAGGACTGCGGCCTGGGGAAGGTGTGCGACCCGACGACGCCGAACGGCGATTGCGTGCAGAAGCCGTGCAGCCCGAACGGCCCCAATCCGGCGTGCGACGACGGGAACCCGTGCACCGCCGACGTGTGCGAGGGCGGTCTCTGCCAGAGCACGCCGCTCGACGGCAGCGCCTGCGACGACACCACGCTCTGCAACGGCCGGGAGACCTGCCGGGGCGGCGTCTGCGTGTCCGGCCCGCCCTTGCCCGCCGACTGCGACGACCAGGACCCGTGCACCGTCGACAGCGCGTGCGATGCGACGACGGGCTGCACCGGTCACAACGATCCCATCGCGGGGTGCGTGAGATGCAACCCCGGAGACACGTGCGACGACGCGAACCCGTGCACGACCGACACGTGCCTGCCGGAAGGCATCTGCGCGCACGAGAACAAGGCCGACTGCTG
This sequence comes from Deltaproteobacteria bacterium, assembly GCA_005888095.1. Classification (GTDB taxonomy): domain Bacteria; phylum Desulfobacterota; class Binatia; order DP-6; family DP-6; genus DP-3. Next base: position 90,320 of record VBKF01000098.1, read on the forward strand.
CACCGTCGATCAGGACTGCGCCGACAAGGACTGCATGCAGAAGAGCTGCAACCGACAGATCAACGAGTGTGCCTACACGCCCACCCCGGGCGTCGCGTGCGGCGGCGGCTGTGAGGGTCCCGAGCTCGAGCGGAAGGCCGGGACCTGCAATGCCAGCGGCGCATGCTGCGATGCACAGGAGCAGTGCCCACCGGCGATAGACGCTTGCCCGACCGACGAGGACTCCTGCACCGACGACATCTGCGACGCCCAGCTCGGCCACTGCGTGCACCGGCCCGTCCCCCCACCGGCCTGCTGTCACAACGACGCCGAGTGCGACGACGGGAACGCGTGTACCAGGGACACCTGCGGCGACGCGGGCTGCACGTACGACCTGGTGAGCCCGACCTGCGTGCCCTGCGCCAAGGACGCCGACTGCGGCGGACGCTGCCTCGGTCGGGCGTGCGTCGCGGGTGTCTGCACGGACGTGCCGCCGTTCACCTGTGCCAAGCCGGGCACCGTCTGCCGGCTCGATGCGGGCCAGCCGGTCTGCCGCTGCAGCGACTCGCGCGGCTGCGACGACGGCAACGCGTGCAACGGCAAGGAGACGTGCGTCACGGCCACGGGTGCGTGCGTCGCGGGGACGCCGCTCACCTGCGACGACGGGAACGTCTGCACCGAGGACAGCTGCAACCCCGCGACCGGCTGCGTCAACGCCGGCTCGAGTGGGTTCGGGGGAATCACCACCCAGCTCACCGCCGTCGAGGGCGCCGTGGGTGCCGCGTCGCCGGGCGATCTGGCGCCGTCGCTCGCCAAGGTGGTCCGGACGAAGACGAGCGTCATCCGCGCCAAGCTGACCGCGGCCCAGGCGGTCGCCGGCTCCTCCGTGAAGCGGGAGGGCCGCATGCTGAAGGCCGCGACCAAGACGATCACCGGGCTCGCCAACGCGATCGGCAAGGCCAGCAAGGGGCGCAAGCCGAAGATCTCGGCGTCGCTCGCCGACAGTCTGCGCGCGCGGCTCGCCTGCGCCGGCGCGGCGGTCCAGGGCCTCCAGGCCGAGCTGGCCCGCTGAGCGGAGAGGGGCGTGGTGCTTCCGGCCGAGATGTCGTAAGACATCGCGGCGAGGAGGAACCCATGACCCACGAGCGCCTGATCTCGGCCGACTCGCACGTCAACCCGCCGAAGGAGCTCTGGACGCGGAACGCCCCGGCCAAGCTGAGCGACCGCGCGCCGCGCGTCGAGTCGACGCCGCAGGGCGACTTCTGGATCGTGGACTCCCAGATCTCGGGCGCGATCGGGCTCGACGCGTCGGCCGGCCGCAAGCCGGAGGAGTTCAAGGCGTTCGGCCTCACCTACAAGGACATGCGACCCGGCTCCTACGATCCCCGGGCGCGGCTCGCCGACATGGACACCGACGGGGTCGAGGCGGAGGTGCTCTACTTCGGCGGCCCGGTGACGCACATCAACGTCGACCGCGAGCTCCGCATGTACGTCGTCCGCACGTACAACGACTGGATGGTGGAGCTCTCCCAGGCGGCCCCGAACCGCCTCGTCGGCCTCGCGCACGTCCCGCTCGTCGACCTCGACGACGGGATGGCCGAGCTCGCCCGCGTCGCCAAGCTCGGGCTGCGCGGCTTCCACGTCGACCCGTTCCCCGACGAGCGGGGCGGCAAGCCCTTCTGGGACCACGCCTACGAGCCGTTCTGGTCGCTCGTCGAGGAGACGGGCCTGCCGATGAGCTTCCACATCGTCGGGCCGCGCAAGCAGAACGTCGCCGAGACCTTCATGAACCCGACGCCCGGCGTGAAGGAGACCTTCATCGCCATCGCGCCGATGTCGATCTGCGAGGTCGTCTCGACCCTCGTCTTCACCGGCGTCCTCGAGCGCCACCCGAAGCTCCACTTCGTGCTCGTCGAGTGCGGCATCGGCTGGATCCCCTACTTCGTCGAGCGCATGGATCAGACCTTCGAGAAGCACCGCTTCTGGACGAAGTCGATCATCACCGAGAAACCGAGCACGTACTGGTACCGGCAGGGGCACGCCACCTTCATCCGCGACCTCGCGGGGGTGGCGGCGCGGCACAGGGCGGGGCTCCGCAACATCATGTGGTCGACCGACTACCCGCACAGCGACTCGACGTGGCCGCATTCGCGCGAGGCGCTGGCGGAGCATTTCCAAGACGTGCCGGCAGACGAGCGGGCGCTCATCGCCGGTGGGAACGCCGCCGCGCTCTACCACCTCGACTGAAGATCGCCGGCGTTCGCCACGATCTTCGTCCGATGGACAGGGCGTCGCGGCGCTGAGCGTTTGGCACAGCGGTGGGCCCGGTGTGCACCCGGTGCACCGATTCGGCAGTCTCAGATTCGGCAGTCTCCTTTGACGGCTGACCGCGCAGGCTGCTAGAGGCGGCCGTGCGCCCCCGACTGCCGGCGTTCCTTCGCTGCCTTCTGATGCTCCTGGCGGTGCAGACGCTGGTCGCGGCCGCACCGTCCGAGCGCACGCTCGTTGTCGTCGACCCGAGCGGAACGACGGTGCGGACGGTGCCGGAGCGTGCTCGGGTCGTCCAGACGACCGAGGCCGACGGATCGCGCGCGCGGCTCGTCACACGCGTCCAGTACCCTCGCGTCCCGGCGGGGTCGGTCGACCTCATCGACCGAGCCACGGGTTGACGTAAAAGCAGAAACCCAGTAATGTGCGGACGCATGGCTACACGCCTCTCCACTGACCTGGGAGACCCACGGCTGATGCGCCTCCTCAAGGCCGAGGCTAACGAGCGCGACACGAGCGTGAAGGACGTGCTCACGCGTGCCCTGGAGGCCTACTTCGCGGACCGCCTCGAGACCAAGGCCCTCGCAAAGCTCGCGGAATCGTCCTTCAACGAGTGGGACGACGCGCGGGACGCGGAGTACGATCGGTTGTGAAGCCAGGCGAGGTTGCTCTCGTCCGGTTCCCGTTCACCGACATTACCACCACTAAGAAGCGCCCAGCCCTCGTTCTTGCGCGGACGACCCGATCACCGCGGAATCGCTTGGTCACCCTGGCGATGATCACCAGCCAGGTCGAGGCGCTGAGGCTCGAGGGCGACGTCCTTCTCGCGAACTGGAAGGCCGCAGGTCTGCTTCACCCGAGTCTGCTTCGCCTCGCCAAGGTCGCCACCGTCGACGAGCAGTTGATCGACAAGACGATCGGACGGTTCTCGGCGCGCGACCTCGAAGCTGCGCGGGAGGCCTTTCGCCGGGTGTTCGCGGCCTGGGTGCGATGAGGTTGCCGTATGTGAGCTCCATAGAAGCGGCCGGAGGGGAGTCGGACGCGGGCGGCCACCATGTGGTCGACCGACTACCCGCACAGCGACTCGACGTGCCCGTAATTCGCGCGAGGCGCTGGTTCACAGACGTGAGGTGTGAACCCGGGGGCCTGGCGGTCCAGGACCTATGAACGGCAGTTCCCTGGCATCTGCTGCAACGTGGGCGCGGGCTCAGTGGGAACGGTTGTTGCACCACCTTGCCACCCATGGCCAACAAGACGGCCCTGCGATTCCTGGTGTCGTGCCGACACTGCCATCGCCCGATCATGACAGTGGCCTGGTCAGCAGGCGAGATCCTCCACCTCCGGCAGCATCTACAGAAGTGTGCGCCCGACGAGGTGCCGGCCGACGCGGCCAGCGCCGAGGAGACAGTTCGGCACTTCCGCGTCATCCCGGTGGAAGGACAGGCGTAGGGAGGCGTCAGCGGCAGGTCGAGATGCCGAACGCCGAGATGATGTGAGAGCGCGTGGACGACCGCGCTCCGGCACGGCTCCTCGCGACGGCGGCCCTGGGAAGGTAGGAAGGTACGGACAGGGGATCGCTAGCGGCAGACGCCCGCGTCGCCGAGCCGTGCGACCTCCTCGCGCGTGAGGCCGAGCACCCGCGTCAGCACCTTCTCCGTATGCGCCCCGAGGCAGGGCGACGCGCCCGCCGGGACGAGCGCCGTGCAGCTCATGCGGATCGGGTTGCCGCTGTGCCGTTCCGGTCCGATCTCCGGGTGCTCGACCGTCACCAGCGCGCGGCGCGCGGCGAGATGCGGGTCGGCGCGGTGGTCGTCCGCGTTCTGCACCGGCATCGCCGAGACGCCGGCGGCTTGCAGCGCGGCCGCCGCCTCCTCCGCCGTCCGCCCACGCGTCCACTCGGTCAGCCGGGAGTCGATCTCCTCCCGGGCGGCGCGGCGGCCGTCGAGGGTCGCGAGGCGCGGCTCGGGCGTCCAGCCGAGGCAGCGGACGAGCGCCTCCCAGGCCGCGTCGCCGACGGCGGCGATCGCCACCCAGCGGTCGTCGCCGGCCGACGGGTACACGCCGTGCGGCACGGCCCAGTCGACGGCGTTGCCCTGCGGCCGCGGAGCGCCCGCCTCGCACGGGCCGGCGAGATAGAACTCGCCGAGCAGAAAGGCCGCCGCCTCGGTCTGCGCCATCTCGATCCGCTGCCCCTCGCCCGTGCGCCGGCGGTGCTCGAGCGCCGCCAGCACGGCCACGACGGCGAGCTTGCTCGCGATGTGATCGGGGTGATTGAGCGAGGAGCCCGCGGGGTACGGCGCATCGGGATGGTTCCAGAGCCAGTTGGCGCCCGCGAAGGCGGAGTTGAGGGGCCCGAAGGCGGGCACCTCGCCGAGCGGACCGCCGCGGCCGTAGCCCTGCGAGCAGAGGTAGACGACGTCGGGGCGCAGGCGCCGCACGTCCTCGTAGTCGAGGCCCCAGCAGCCGACGACGCCGCCGCGGTTGTTCTCGGCCACCACATCGGCCGCCGCGCAGAGCCGGAGCGCGAGCTCGCGGCCGCGCACCGTCGCCAGATCGAGGCAGACGCTCTCTTGCCCGCGGTTCTCGTCGTTGAAGGTCCAGGCGCGGTTCGGCGTGTCGGGCTCGATGGTCACGCGGCGCAGGAAGTCGACGTTCGCCCGCGACTCGATCTTCACGACCTCGGCGCCGAGCTCGCCGAGGAGCCAGCACACCTCGGGCACGACCGCCCCGACGCCCAGGTTGATGACCCGCATGCCCGCGAGGGGCGGCCCTGCCGCGCTGCCGGCCGGCGGCTCCGCGGCGCGCGCGGGGAAGCCGCGCCGGTCATCTTCCCCGGGCCCGGGCGCGGGCCGGGAAATCGCGACCGGGGTGCGGGAGAAGTTGAACGGGGCCGGCGCGAAGGGCGCGGCGCCGAGGTGAGCGAATCCCGTCGCGCGGAAGTAGCCACGCGTGCGCGTCTGCTCCTCGGCGACGAAGTCCTCGGGCCGATTCACCGGGGCGATGGGGAGCCCGAGGGCGCGCGCCTCGGCCAGGACCTCGCGGCGAGACCGATCGGCGAACGCGTCGGCGGCGACGAGGCGGATCACGTCGCCGTTGGCGAGCCGGAAGATCGGCACCTCCCACTCGGGGCCCGCGAGCGCCTCCGGGTTACGGACGAGCGTCAGGAAGGCCCGCCAGTGCCGGGGCGTGCCCGGCAGGACGCGCACGTAGCCGTCTGCGGTGCGCAGCACGTGATAGGCGCCGTCGGCGTTGCGCGACGGCGACGCGTTCACCATCGGGTAGACGCGGGCGTAGTCGGCGAGCGGGATCGACCAGGGGTTGAGGCCGTTGAGCGCCGCCTCCTGCACGGAGACCTCGACCGTCTGCCCCTCGCCGTGGTGCGCGCGGTCGAGGAGCGCGGCGAGCGCGCCGATGGCCGCGAACACCGCCGCGCAGTCGTGCGCGACGTGGCCGGGCAGCCAGCACGGCGGCCGGTCGGGAAAACCCGATGCCTGGAGCGCGCCGGCGGCGGCGAAGGCGGGGAGGGCCTCGAGCCGCCAGCCGCTGCGCGGGCCGGTGAGGCCGAAATCGGCGATGGCAAGGTGCACCAGGTGCGGGTGGCGCTCGTGGATCTCGGTGGGCGCGAGGCCATGGCGGCGCGCAGCGTCGGGCCCCAGGTTCTCGATCAGGATGTCCGCGCCCTCGCAGAGGCCAAGGAAGCGGCGCCAGCCGCCGGCGTCGTGCAGGTCGAGCATCACGCCGCGCTTGTTGGCGTTGCGGTAGAGGAAGGGGAGCGACCGGTCCTTCCCCGGCACGCCTCCCACGAAGGGCGGTCTCAGCCGGTCGGGGTCGCCGCCGGGGGGCTCCACCTTGACGACGTCGGCGCCGAGGTCGGCGAGCAGCCGGCCGGCGAGCGCGCCGCGCAGGTCGGTCAGGTCGACGACGCTCAGGTGGGCCAGGGGGCCGGGCATGCCGCAAGGCGCATAGCACGGGGCCGGGCCCCGCGCCCAGCGCCCCGCCAGCCCTCACAGCGAGTGCGCTCACGGGCTTCCAGGGCCGCTTCTCCCTTCTTCGCGTGTTGCGGTCCACCACGCCTCCGAGGCATTGGGATAGATTTGATGGCGGCAGAGAAACACACCTTCGCCGATCTGCGCCTGATTCCCCGCCTGCGCACGGCGACGCTGATCCTTCTCGGCATCGTGCCGCTCTTCCTGGCGCTCGACCTCCGCTACCAGCGCGCGCGACTCCCGGGCCTGCTCGTCTTCTACGGACTCCACGTCGTCGTGGCGGGCGCCGCGCTGCTCGCCACCTTCACCCGCGCCGGCAAGCGGCGGCCCGACCGCGTGACGTTGCTGCTCATCGTCGGCGTCGCGACGAACATCAACGCGTACTTCCACCGCACGCCGGCCAATCCGGCCCTGGCGGCCGATGTGCTCACCCTCCTCATGATGAGCTCGGCAATGTTTTTTTCGTGGAGCCCCGTCCGGCATCTCATCGTCTGCGTGGTGACGTGCGGCGGCTTCGCGCTCGCGGGGCTGACGGTGCCCGACGCGCCGCCCGCGTTCGGCTACGCCCTCGGCGTGCTCGTGCTCGGCGCCATCGTTGCGACCACCGGGAGCCGCGTCCTCGGCCGCTACCGCGAGAACCTCGCCCGGCGCCAGGCGGAGCTCGCCGAGCTGTCGATGCGCCTCATGTCCATGCTGGAGGAGGAGCGCCGCCGGCTGTCCCGCGACCTGCACGAAGGCATCGGTCAATCGCTGGCGGCGGTCTCCGCCTACGTCCAGGCGATCGAGCAGCAGCTCCCGCCCGCGCTCGGCGAGCTGCGGGCGCGGGCGGCCGACGCGCGCCGGCTGGCGGCCAGGACCGTTGCCCAGCTGCGCGAGCTCGCGCAGCTCCTCCGCCCGTCCGTGCTCGACGACTACGGTCTCATGCCTTCGCTGCAGACCTGCCTGAAGGACTTCCAGGAGCGGCACGGCGTCACGGCGACGCTCTCCAGCGAGGGAGTCCCCGAGCGGCTGCCCGCGTCGATCGAGACCGCGATCTATCGCGTCGTGCAGGAGGCCCTCACCAACGTCGCGCGCCATGCGCGCGCGCGCCACGTGCGCGTCGCGCTGGCCGCCGAGCGCGGCGAGCTCCGCCTGCGGGTGGACGACGACGGGGTCGGGCTTCCCCCCGACGGGCGCTTCCCGGGCACCGGCCTCATCGGCATCCGCGAGCGCGTGCAGGCGCTCGGCGGCTCGGTCACGATCGCGTCGCGGGCCGGGACGAGCCTCGTCGTGCAGCTTCCGCTGCGCGGCGACCGCGCGGCTTAAATCAGCGAGGGGCTCCGGCCCCTCGCCCCGGCGGGCGAAGCCCGCCGGGTCCTCACTCCCCGCTCGCTTCGCTCGGCCGCGCGCGCGGCGCGCGCGGAGATTCCATCTCAAGCCGAGCTCCTAATCGCCGTCTTGTCAACCACGGGCGGCCCGACCTAGTGTCGGGCCATGACCCGCGTCCTGGACGGCATCCGCGTGCTCGAGGTGGCCGAGTGGGGCTTCGTGCCCTCGGCGGGGACCGTGCTCGGCGACTGGGGCGCGGAGGTGATCAAGGTCGAGCACCCGCGCTTCGGCGATCCGATCCGCGGCCTCATCACCGGCGGGCTGATCCCCGGCGCGTCGGGCCGGAACTTCATCGTCGAGCAGCTCGGCCGGAACAAGCGCAGCATCGGCCTGGACCTGGCCAAACCCGCCGGCCGCGAGCTGCTGGACCGCTTCGTCGCGAGCGTCGACGTCTTCCTCACGAGCTTCCTCGACGACGCGCGCGAGCGCCTGCATCTCACGTACGACGACCTCCGCCGCGTGAACCCGCGGCTCATCTATGCGCGCGGGCACGGGCAGGGGCAGCGCGGCCCCGACGCGCGCCGCGGCGGCTACGACGGCGTCTCGTTCTGGGCGCGCGGTGGGATCGCCGACCGGCTCTCCGCCACGGGCCAGCCCCACGTGACCCAGCGGCCGGCCTTCGGCGACTTCATCGGCGGCGCCTGCATCGCCGGCGGCGTCGCCGCCGCCCTCTTCCGGCGCGAGCGGACGGGCGAAGGCTGCGAGGTCGACGTCTCGCTCCTCGGCACGGCCGTGTGGGTGCTGTCGCCCGACATCACGGCCGCGCTGATGTACGGCTTCATGCTGCCGTCGTCCGGCGACATGCCGCGCGCGCCGAACCCGCTCGTCGGTCCGTACGTCTGCGCCGACGGCAAGCCGATCGTCCTCATGATGCTCCAGGTGGGCCGCTTCTGGCCGCACTTCGTCGAGACCATCGGCCGTCCGGACCTGCTCGAGCGCTTCCCCGACCCCGCACCCGAGCAGAGCGACGCGATCCGCGAGGAGCTGGCGCGGCACTTCGCCACCCGGCCGCGTGAAGACTGGTCGGCGCGGCTGCGCGCCTCGAACTGCATCTGGGGCCCCTTGCAGACGCCGCTCGAGCTGCCCGACGACCCGCAGGTGCAGGCCAACGGCTACCTGCTCGACGCCGGCAGCGTGCGCCTGTGCGCGAGCCCCGTCCAGTTCGGCGGCGCACCGCCCACCGTCCGCTGGCCCGCGCAGGAGACCGGCGCCGCCACGGAGGAGGTGCTGCAGGAGCTCGGCTGCTCATGGGAGGAGATCGCGCGCTGGAAGGACGCCGGCGTGATCTCCTGAGCACGCCCACGCGCCGTGACGCTTGCCTACCTGCACGGCTTCGCCTCCGGCCCGACCAGCACGAAGG
>VBKF01000099.1 GCA_005888095.1 Deltaproteobacteria bacterium
CTACCTGGCGGCGCTCGCCGCCGCGCGGAATCCCGACCGCGTCCGCGGGCTCGTGCTGTTCGCGCCGGCCTTCGGCTTCGCCGCACGCTGGGAAACACGCGTCGGCCCGGCGGCGATGGCCCGGTGGCGCGCGGACGGGGCGCTGCCCGTCTTCCATTACGGGCGCGGCCGCGAGGAGCCGCTGTCGATCGCGTTCCTCGACGACGCCCGCCGCTATCCGGACGAGCCCGACCCGCGCTGCTCAGCGCTCGTGTTCGCCGGGCGACATGACGACGCCGTCCCGCTCGCGGCGGTCCAGCACTTCACGAGCGCGCGCCCGGAGCGCGAGCTGATCGTCCTCGAGGCCGGCCACGAGCTCGTCGAGGTGCTCGAGCCGATGTGGGAGCGGACGGCCGCGTTCCTGCGCCGCATGGGTGCGGTCGAGAGGTGAACCCTCACCGCCGCGCGTGGCCGAAGCGCCGCACCCATCGCGCGCGCGGCAGGGGCCGGAAAC
>VBKF01000100.1 GCA_005888095.1 Deltaproteobacteria bacterium
CCGCCCGCAGCAGCGCCCGCCCGATGCCGCACCCGCGCTGCGACGGCTCCACGTAAAGCTCCTCGAGCCACGCCGATCGGCCGCCGTGCTCCAGCGGCCAGATGAAGGAGAGCGCGGCAAGGCCGATCGGCCGCCCGCCGATCGTCGCGACGAGGAGCCGTCCGCGCTGGGGATCGCCGAGGACGCCGTCGACCGCGCGGGCAAGCCTCGCCTTCGGCGTCCGAATACGGTGCTCGCGGAGCTGCGCGACGAGGAGCGCGACCAGGCGGTCGCGGTCGCCGCGCCGGGCGGGGCGGACGTGCGTGACGAGTAAGGCTGCCCGTGATCGCCGGGAGTCCAGGTTGGCCATGTGCGACCGAGACCTTCC
>VBKF01000101.1:0-528 GCA_005888095.1 Deltaproteobacteria bacterium
GCCAGCTCGTGCGCGCCGATGCGCAGGGCTACCGGGAGCGGCGGCGGAAGGAGGGAGCCCCGGGGGCGCGACGGCAGCGGGGCGGCGGCTCGGAGAGCACGTTGAACAAGGAGCTGTCCTTCGCCCGTGCGGTCTACAACGACTTCGTGGCTCAGTTAGAGGACCGGATCGAGTAAGGGCAAGTGAAGGCGCAGCACAACCCGATCCCGCGCAACCCCTTCGCCGAGCGGCGACGCGGCACGCGGAAGCTCTACTACACCGAGCGCCCGACCCGCTTCCGGCATCTCGGCAGCCAGGCCGTGGACGAGGCCGACCGGCTCTTCGCCGCGCTGCCCGACCTCGATGCGAAAGGACGGGTGCTCGCCGCGGTGCTGAGCGGCGTGGAGCGGGGCCCGATGTTTGCCTGGACGTGGGCGGAGGACATCGACTTCGTGGCGCGCAAGGTGCGGGGCTGGCGGCGGAAGGGCGACGGCACGCTGTACGTCTATTGGGTGGACATGAATCCCGACCTCGAACGGCTCCTGCGCA